>JBPCWB010000497.1:0-4517 GCA_051009955.1 Hyphomicrobiaceae bacterium
GACCTTGTCGACCTGCTCGGTGAAGAGATAGGGGCCAGGTCTGAGCCCGTGCACCAGCAGACCGACCAGAATTACTGCCGTTGTTCCGCTTCCCGGGATACCAAGCACCATCGTTGGCACCATGGCGCCGCCGGTGGCAGCGTTATTGGCGGCCTCCGCGCCGGCAATACCTTCAACCGCACCTTTACCGAACTCCTCTTTATTCTTCGACCATCGCCGCGCCTCGGAATAGCCGATCATCGAGGCAACCGTCGCACCCTCCGCTGGCAGCACGCCGATAAATGTTCCAATTCCGCACGACCTCAAGATTGTTTTCCAGATCTTTTTGTAGTCGGCCATTGTCGGCAATTGGACGGCTTTCATCACCATCGTTTCGACGATGAAATGCAGACGCGTCGACTGCACGAGCAGCTCGGACATCGCGAACAGTCCGATCATCACAGGCACGAAGTGCAAGCCTTCGTAGAGATCGTAGTTGCCGAACATGAACCTTTCGATACTTGTCGACTTGTCGGCGCCGATCGTCGCCAGCCAAACACCGAAGATGCCGCCGATCAAGTTCTTGACCGCACCACCAGCCGAGATGCTGGCCAGCATCGACAGTCCGAACAGAGTCAGCGCAAAGTATTCCGGTGGCCGGAACTCATAAGCCACGCGTGCCAGCAGTGGCGCCGCAATGGCCAAGACGATGACTGAGAATATCCCTCCGATCGTGCTTGAGACGACCGCAATGCCGAGTGCCCGCCCCGCCTCACCGCGCTGCGCCATCGGATAACCATCAAGGCAGGTGGCCGCCGCCGCTGACGTTCCTGGGGTGTTGATCAGGATCGCCGTAATCGAACCTGCAAATGTAGCGGAGACATAGATCGTCGACAGCACCGCGATTGCGTGCACTGGATCCATTGTGAGCGTGAAGGGCAGCAGCAGAGCCGCACCCGTTGTCGCCCCCAAACCCGGAAGCGCACCGATGATCACGCCGACGATCGTCGTGAGCAAAATCAACAGTAGCAGGTACGGGTCGGTGGTCACCGACGCCATAGCGGCGATCGCTTCGGTCACAGTCGTTTATCCATAGTAAAGTTCTGTCAGGATACCACGTGGAAAGCGAACCTTAAGAACGAGATCAAACAGGAAAAAGATCGTGATCGGAGTGAGTAGGGCGACCAACGCCGCTAGCCAGTAGCGCCGTTCACCCCAGACAATGCACATGACGAAGATCACGATCATCAGTGCAAGAAACATGTCGGCGTAAGTGGTGATCACATAGAACACCATCATCAGGACAATGCTGATCCAAGTTTGCGGCGGCTGGCGCGGAACCGCCATGCGGCTACCGCTCAACAGCTGAAAGATCAGCACAGCATTTAGAACAGCAATCAGCCCCATCAGGAAGATCGGAAACGAGCGTGGCTGCATCGCTTCGCCGATCACGATGGGTGGTGCCGTGTCGAATTGCAGCGCGACGTACGTCACCACCGCGCAAAACGCAAAAACTACCGTCGGCACCAACCAGTCGCTGAATGCACGGGGCCGCCGTGGATCGGCGGCTCCGTCTGTATCAAATTCCGATTCCATCGGGATTGTCTTACTTGAGGCCCATTTCCTTGATGGCTGGTTCGAACTCCTTGATCATTGACTTGATCTGGGCACCCCAGGCTTTTGAGTCGGCCGGCGATGTGCTGTCGAGACCGGACGCTTCGAGATAGGCCTGATAGACCTTATGCTTCATAGCCTTCATGAGGCCATTCTCGAGCGTGGCGACTTTTGCCGCATCCGTTTTGGCGTGTGTCACAAAACCACGCACTGTCGACAGCACAGCATCTATGCCGAGTTCCTTGCCCGTTTTCGCATCGGGAATCGGCTTCATACGATCTGTGCCAAGTACGATCAGTGGGCAGATGTCTCCTGCCTCAACGGGAGCTGCAGCTTCTGATAGGTTGAGGGTGCCAACATCGACGGCACCCGCAACGAGTTGGGTCGCCACTTCACCACCCCCCTTGAACGGTACGATCGTCGGCTGCATTAGACCGCCCTTCTTGGCAAAGATGTAAGCAGTAATGTGGTCGATACCGCCGACGTTGGTGGTGCCGAACTTGAGCTTGTTTTTCTTCATGCCGGCGATGAGCTCTTCGCCGGTCTTGTATTTGCTCTTCTTACAGTTGACCATCAGGATCTGCGGATCGTTGGTGCCGCGCGCAATCGGCGCCATTTCGTCGACTTTGAGACTGGTCTTGCCCTTGGCCATCGTAATGGCGTGACCGATCGTGTAGGTCATGATGGTATGACCATCGGCCGGTCTCGACTTGAAGTAGTTCATTGCGGCCGCGCCATTGCCACCGCGCTTGTTGACCACTACCATATCGGTTTTAAGGACCCGCCGGCCCCGAAGCATCATCATCCGTGAGTTGACATCCGTGCCGCCGCCAGCGCCGGCGTGGGTAATGACTTCGATGGTCTTCGACGGGAACTTGTCCTGTGCGATAGCCGCAACTGCGACGGCGGACACGCCGGCAGCGAGGGCCAAACCAAATTGTAGTGCTTTCATGAGTTCTTCCTCCCAGTTTTGCTACAAGATCGCCCGCGGCAGTTATGGCCGCAAGGCGGGCTCCATTGATCGGGTTTATGCGCCGGCGATGCCAGCCTCACGCGCCCGTTCAACCAGATATTCGCGACCTTCAATCATCTGTTCGACCGTGCCCCAGCCGCACATGTAGTGGCCATTGAATCCGGCGCCTTCGATACGTCGGAACATGTCAACGAAGTCGACTGTGCCGGTGCCGGGATGCATGTGGAGTTCATATTCGCCGTTGTTGTCGGCCACGCGGATTTCGTCGCATCGGGCCATGCCCATACCGTCGACAAATCCGGCAATGCCAATCGGATCGTAGTGGGCGTGGTTGATGGTGAAGGCCCACTTGAGGTTGGGTGATTGGATCTGATCGAAATACCAAATGGTATCCTCGAGCGTGTCCGGCATGTAGTGGACTTCAGCCAGCTCGGGTTCGCTGTTGAGGTTCTCCAGTTGCAGGAGAACGTCCTTTTGTTCGGCGTAATCAACGATACGCTTTAGTCGATCGATGCTGGCCTGCTTGCGAATGGCCTTGCAGGACGTGAAATGATAGCCGCCATGAACGACGATCCACTCTGCCTTCAGCCTCACGGCAAGATCGATGTAGGCCTTCAAATATGCGTCGGCGGCATCCCGCAGGTAAGGCGAGATTTCGGCCACGTTAACGCCAGACAATGTGTGGAGGCCGAGATGAACGTTGGACCGCTCGCAGGCTTCGCGCACCGCCGCACAACGCGTTTCATCGAAGCTTTCCAAGGCGTTTGGCGCAATGTCGGTTTGCACGTCGATGAAATGTACATCATGAGCCGCGGCAATCTTGATCCCGTCCTCGACGGGAACGCGGCGGCCGAGGTCGATACCTATGCGGTCACGAAACGGCATCAGCTCTTTCCTTTGCCGGGCCGCCGCTGTTTGCGGCATCGTTGCTAACCCGAGCCATGCGGGCGGCAAGCAGGAGTGCATTGCGGCTGGCACCGAGATTGGCGATTCCTTTACCCGCAATGTCGTAGGCCGTGCCGTGGGCCGGCGTGCAGACTGGGAACGGGAAGCCGCCAAGCATCGTAACGCCACTGTCAAAGCCCATCAGCTTCATCGCGATCTGCCCCTGATCGTGATACATCGTCAGGACGGCATCGAACTGGCCGTTGCGTGCGCGCACGAAGACCGTGTCCGAGGGGTAGGGACCATCGCAGCCGAGACCGCGTGATTTGCCTTCAGCAACGGCTGGCTCGATGACATCGATTTCCTCACGACCGAAGTTCCCATTGTCACCGGCATGGGGATTGAGCGCGGCCACGCCGATGCGTGGTTCCGAAATTCCGGCCGCGATCAGTGACTGGTGCGCGAGCTCCAGATTCTCGACAATAACGTCCTTGGTGAGGAGCGACGCGACCTTCGCCAGCGGCACGTGCGATGTAACGCGCGCGTTCCACAGGCCGTCGAGAATGTTGAACTCGCTGGCTTTGCCTTCAAAAGACAGGACTTCCGACAGGTAGACGATCTCGTCCTCATAGGATGGATGGGCCAGTCGCATCGCAGCTTTGTTGAACGGCGTAAAGCAGACGGCATCGACGGTCTCTCGGCGGGCAAACTCGATCGCCGTGTCGAAATTCGTCAAAGCTGACCGACCACCCGCATGCGAAATCTGGCCGAGTTCAATATTGCCTGGATCAAGATGACCGAGATCCCAGAATACCGTGTCGTTTGCGGCAATGGCATCGGCTTCGGTGTCTACTATTGAAAGATCCAACTGAACTCCGGCGTGACGTTCGCCCATCGTCAGGACACGACGGTCACCGATAACAATGTAACGCGCCGCCGCCCGTGTCGCCGCGTCGTTGACCAGTCGGGCCGTCAATTCCGGGCTAATGCCACACGGGTCGCCCATTGCCAGAGCAATTCTGGGGAGTCCGGTATCACTTTCTATCGCCATGCCGAACGGGAAACC
>JBPCWB010000498.1:0-4360 GCA_051009955.1 Hyphomicrobiaceae bacterium
CCATGTTCAACTACCCGCAGGAACGCCGGCGCGAACTGATGTACTGGTCCGATGTGTCAATCGCCAACCTCAATGCTCCCAATCCGCTCGTGAAGACGGAGGAAGAGCGTTACGCCGTGCTGAGCGACATGGCCGATACCTTTGCCAAGATCTGGCATGAGAGAGCCGATGGCCGGGGCGGCTTCGACCTTGTCAGCATGCTCGCCAACAGCGAAGCAACGAAGTCTATGGGCCGCGCCGAATTTATCGGGACGTTGTTCCTGTTGATCGTCGGCGGCAACGACACGACACGTAACTCTATGAGCGGCGGTCTGTTTGCGACCCACAGCAATCCCGAAGAACTGGAAAAGGTACACAGCAACCGTTCGCTCATACCCAACCTGGTTCAAGAGATCATCCGCTACCAGACGCCCGTCATCCATATGCGCCGGACTGCGGTTGACGACACGGAGCTGAACGGACAGGTGATCAAAAAAGGCGATAAGGTGGTGATGTGGTACATCTCCGCAAACGTTGATGGCAACGTTTTCGAGGATCCCTACGCATTCAAGGCCGATCGCACAAATGCCCGCCGCCACTTGTCCTTTGGCGCCGGTATCCATCGATGTGTGGGCGACCGTCTCGCCGAACAGCAGCTCAGAATTCTGTGGGAAGAACTTATCGAGCGCGACATCCGGGTCGAAGTCGCCGGAGAGCCACAGCGTTCATACTCCAACTTCATTCGCGGTTTCGAAACTCTGCCGGCAAAGATCGTGAATTGAACAGTGCTGGTCGAGGACCCATCGCCGTGTCAAAGAGTCGGTCTTCTTTGCATGCATTCGTCCTCCATTACTCCGCCGCTTCGGCCGTCGGCAGGAAGCCGCCGGACTGGCGGGTCCAGAGGTCGGCGTAGAGGCCGCTGCGGGCCAGCAGCGAGGCGTGCGGGCCATCTTCAACCACCCGACCCTGGTCGAGCACGATCAGGCGGTCAAGGTGGGCGATCGTGGACAGGCGGTGCGCAATCGCGATCACCGTCTTGCCCTCCATCAGCGATAACAAGTGCTCCTGGATCGCCGCCTCAACTTCGGAATCGAGCGACGACGTCGCCTCATCCAGCATCAGGATCGGGGCGTTCTTCAGAAACACGCGAGCGATGGCAATGCGCTGGCGCTGGCCGCCGGAGAGCTTGACGCCGCGTTCGCCGACATGGGCCTCGTAGTCCGCGCGGCCCCGCGAGTCCCGCACGTCCTGAATGAATTCGTGGGCATGGGCGCGCCGCGCCGCCGCAACGACGTCGTCACGCGTTGCCTCCGGCGTGCCGTACGCGATGTTGTCGAATATCGAACGATGCAGCAGCGAGGTGTCCTGGGTCACGACACCGATGTTGCGGCGCAGGCTGTCCTGCGTGACGCCGGCGATATCTGTGTCGTCGATCAGGATGCGCCCGCCCTCGGGTTCGTAGAGGCGCAGCAACAGGTTCATCATCGTAGTCTTGCCGGCACCCGAACGTCCGACGATGCCGACCTTCTCTCCCGGCGCAACTGACAGGGTGAGATGCTGGATGGCGCCGATTTCGGTGCCGTAGGAAAAGCGCACGTCCTCGAACCGGACCTGGCCCTTGACATTAGCCAGCGGAACGGCATCCGGTCGGTCTACGACGTCGATGGGAACAGACACCGTGGCGATGGTATCTTGCAGCGTGCCGAGATCGCGGAAGATGCCGTTGAACTGAAACATCATCCAACCGGACATATTGTTGATGCGCAGCACCAGCGCCAGGGTGACGGCAATCGCGCCAACCGTGATCGCGCCTTGCTGCCAGAGCCAGATGCTGAGGCCGCCGGCGAGCGTCATCAATGCGCCATTGAGGACCGCCAGCGTGATTCTGAGACCGGACACCAAGCGTGTGAAGCCGCGGGCGGCATCGAGCATTTCTTCAATGGCTTCTCGCCCGAACGCGTCCTCTCGGGTGTTGCCCGCGAACAGTTTGACCGTCTGAATGTTCGTGTAGCTGTCGACGATGCGGCCATTGAGACCGGAGCGCGCATGCGACATCGCCTTGGAGCGGCGACGCACCTCGGGCAGCGTCCGCGCCAGTACGCCGAGGTAGATCCCGAACCAGACGACCAGCAGAGCGGCCAACCGCCAGTCAAGCGCCGCAAACAGTCCGATGGACGACAGACTGAAGACCGCGAAAAACCAGATGCTCTGAATGAGGTTGATCAGGAAGTCACCCAGAGATTGGCCGGACTGCATGACCTTGGTCGCGATGCGGCCCGCAAAGTCGTCCTGGAAGAAGCGATAGCTTTGCCGCAAGACACGACGGTGGCTCTGCCAACGCACAAGTGCAAAGAATGATGGAACGATGGCCTGTTCGTTGATGAGCGAGCTGGTCGACAGGGCGAGTGTGCGCAGGACAAGAACGGTGAAGGCCATGCCGGCAAACATCCAGCCGTGGTCGGACCAGACTGTTGCCGTGTCCGCGTTCCTCAGCGTGTCGATCAGCGCGCCGACGAAATAGAACAGGCTGGCCTCGAGCAGACCAACGGCACCGCCCATCAACAACAGGACGAAGAAGGGCCAACGGGTCTGGCGCAGGAAGTAGATGATGAACGCGCCGACGTCCTGCGGCAGGTCTCGTTGCGGGCTTGTCGCAAACGGGTCAATCCAAGTCTCGAAGGCGGTGAATATCCGTCTCATTGTCTGGCCTTTACAGGAACTCCAGGCGCGAAGAGCGTCGTCCGTCAGCGGGAAGGTCTCGTCGGTCGCGGGCCCATTTAGCGTGCCGTCCACGTGATCAGGCGGTTGTCGCGGGCGCCGATCACGTGGTCCGCCGCGGCAGATAGTGCCGTCGGCCGGCAGTGCCGCTCAGTGCCGCCACATCATATCACCATGGCACGAAATACTGCGACAAGCGATGCCTGCGGTTCTGGGCGTGGGCAAGGCAGACCATGGCTACCGCGCAACGCGGCCATCGCTGCCAATCGCTGCGGTCGGGAGCGCCGCGACGTCTGCGAACACTTACTGCAAATGGAGTTCGACACGCCGATCGAGCTGATGCAGATCTTCCTTGCTGTAGTCGGCGCGGTTGACGCCGGTAAACGGCTCCGTCTCACCGCGCGGGACGAGGATCAGTTCGCCGGTGAACCCTTTGGCCCTGGCATAACGATTGACGGCCTCGAGACGCTGCCGCGACAGCCGGTAATTCCTGCGGCTGGTGCCGCGCTCGTCGGCATGGCCCGTCAGAGTGGCGCGTTCAATGCGCTTTGTCTTGAGGAACCGGACCAGCAGATCAGCCGCCTGCCGGCCGGCGTCGGTGAACTCGGCCTGGCGATAAACGAACTGGATTGGGATCGGGACGCGAATGGATGCCGCAAGCACCTTCTCAACGGATTGCGCCTGAGTCGTCGGCACCGGCGGCACGGGTGGCCGCAATGTGGCGTGATGAACCGCTTTGGGCTGTGCTTGCGACGCAGTGGCCGCGGACTTCTCAGGCCCACGAACCGGAACGGGACCTTTGACGGACTCGATTGTGGTCGCAGTTTTAGGTGCCGCGGTCAGGGTTTCCTCGGTGCGCGGTTGAGCTGTCGACCTGGCTACCACTGTTGGCCTGGCTGCAGGCAGGGGTTTGGCCGCCGGCGCCGATGTCGGCTTGGTCGCCGGTTCAGTCACTCTGCTGGCTGTTTCCTCGGCCATAACGGGCGCTGTTCCAGGGGACACTGCCTGAGGTGCTGCTCCGATGGTTGGCGCTGTCGCCACAGAGTATGGTTTGTCTTCGGGCCGCAGCGGCAATGGGTTGACTTCCGAGGACTTCGCTTGCGCGACCATGTTTTCCAGCCGCGCCATCATGTCGGCCGTCACCTGCGCCACAGGTTTTGGCGTGCTCCGCGGTTTTGATTTGGCGACAGATGTGACGGTTGGTGCCGGCTTAGCTGTTGCGACTTTGCCGGTCTCCGGCGCGGACTTGGAGGGACGGGACTTCGATGCAGTCGCCGCCGATGGTCCAGCCTGCACTGATTTTGAGCTGGGCTTCCTGACGGTGCCCTCTGACTGAGTGTTCCCGGCCGGTGCGGGCGATTTCGACAGGGCGGCTGTCTTGGGCTGGTCAGCGGCGGTCTTCGTCGGTGCAGCTCTTGTTACATCGATCGTGAATTCTGCATCGGGATTGGTAATTTTGGTCTCGGTCGCCAGAACCCAATTGCCGACACCGTCAGTGGTCGTTGTGCCGATCGTCTTACCGTCGGCGCGCACAACGACCTTATGATTTGGTTTCGCCAGCCCGGCGAACACGGAAACACCGTCGTTCTGGATGCTGATGACATCGAAGGGCGATGGCTTGTTAGGCGGTGGAGTCGTGGGGGCATCACTTGCACTCTGGGTG
>JBPCWB010000499.1:0-6972 GCA_051009955.1 Hyphomicrobiaceae bacterium
TACGTGTCGAATTCTTCGCGGGTTGGCCGAGTAAATCTGCCAACGGCCTGACTGTCTCGGATGCGTGAATGTCCGCCGCTATCTGGCGCAATTTCTGGCAGCGCTCGGCACCCGCAACAGATCCAACAAGACGATCAAACTTTGCTTCGATCTCCGCTTGGGAGAGCGGCGCTTCGGGGTAACCGCGTGCGATATCCGATCTCTCGATCAGGCGGTCTCCATTCGCTTTCGTCAGCGCGACTTCCCCGACGTAAAACTTCGGAAACAAATCCTCGAACTCGCCGCGGTCGCGGACAACCTGCGTATTAGCTGCCAAGCGCGCGACTTCCTCATCAGACTCCCGGAGGTCTTCAAACAGGTCCGTAAAGTCAAGCTCACCTCGGGCAAGTCGCACAGGCAAAATGTACTGCGCGCAATGGCTCCTCAAGGGATTTGCGTCAATACAATGACAACCCGACTCTGCGAACCGCAACTCAATCGTACGAACATCCTGAGACAGGATGTTGTTTTGCGATACCAGGCGCGCAAGTGCGTCGAGCGCAGGATGAAGAAAAGAGACGCATGAGTAGGGCTTGACAGCGAGCCCCAGCACGCCATCCCACTTCGTACCAAGTCCGTCGATCAAGGGATCGATCGTCGCGATCCGACTGAACGCGTGCAACACGTTGTGGCCGCCGTCAAATATGCGATCGGGACCGCCAAAGGCTTGTTTCGCGAGCAGGGCTGCCGTCACACCGTTGCGCGCCGCCATGCCCATCTGAAATGGTCGAGCATCTTCCTTGGGGTCATCCTCCCAGGCCATCAGACCCGATGCCTGGAGACCGGCAAGTCCAAGCGCACGAACCGTTTGCTCCTGGTCAAGATGCAGCAGCACAGATGCGGCGGCTGCCGCTCCGAGGGTTCCGCAAACCGCGGAGGGATGAAACCCCAACGCGTAAAGTTCCTTGGGCCGCATGGCCATGGACACGCGATAGGTGGTCTCGCATCCGACGGCGATGGCCTTGAGGAAATCCCGACCTGAGCGATTGAAGGCCTCGCTCAGGGCAAGCGCCGTTGGCACCATCACCGCGATCGGGTGAAGAATGGCTTCCGGATGATGCGGCTCCATGTCAACGGCATACCCACGTGTGCCGTTTGCAAGGGCAGCATTGACGACGTCGACCTTCTTTGCCTGGCCGATCAAAGTTGCAACACCGTCGCCTCCGTGCAGTGCTGCGAATTCTCCGATGCCTGCGCTCGAGCTCACCTTCGGGTGCGTTGCAGCCACCAGCGTCCCGATGCCATCGAATACGAGGACTCCGATGTACTCGGCAACATCCTGAGGAAGCTCAGCCTCGCGATAGCGGCAGATGAATTCTGCGACAGATGCTGTAACCGGTGCATGCTGCATTGCGAGCACTCCCACCTAGGCCGACCTCTTTGGAATGTAGATGCGTGAATAGCCTTCCCGCACGACGGCGGTAATCTGTTCCGCGCGCCGCTCGACGTGACCTGAGATCAATGTCAGCGCCTTTTTCTCGTTGCGCTCATGGATCGCGCCCACGATCTCCATGTGCTCGCCGAACGTCGTCTGCCGGCGGTCCTCCATGTCGATCCAGCGGACGAATCGAATGCGCTCCTGGATGCTCTCCAAGATCCGAACAAGTTCGTCGTTACCGGTCAGTCTCGCGATGCCGCGATGAAACGACTCATCAAATTGGACGAGATCCTCAACGTCATGTTGCGCTTTGCCTGGACGCACGCTTTCAAGCGTCGCGCGCAACGCCTCGATCTCATCGGTCTCGCCGCGCGCGCAAGCCAGGCTGACCGTGGCCCGTTCAACAGCCAGACGCGACTCATAAAGATCGAAGATAATTTTTGGCTGCAACGGCCGGCAGAAGAACCCCTTGCGGGGTTGGAACGTCAACAGGCCTTCGGCAACCAAGCGGTTCAATGCCTCTCGGATCGGCGTGCGGCTCGCCTTTAGTTTCGTGGCGAGTTCGCTTTCGTTGATCCGCTCGTCCGGCTTTAACTCAAAACGCACAGCCATCGACTTCAGCTGCTGGTAGAGCCGGTCGACAAAGCCTTCCGATTGAGCATTGCGGGTCATGCGCGATCTGTTCATTGGCGTTTCAATCTAGGGATCGCACGCGATCACTCATCGCCATGACTTACGCGTTGACCCTGCGTTCAAAGCTGTATACAGAAACGAACACAGCTATGTCAATCCAGAGTTTTGGCTGCCCAGTCGAGGCCGTTACGCTAAGATCTGAAAGGCGATCCCAATTCCGGATTGTCGAGACAATCAAGCGGACAATTAGACATCATGAGAGATAATTCGACCAATACCCTGAATGGTGCAGAGGCAATGGTCCGACTGTTGGAGGCACATGGCGTTCGCCATATTTTCGGTCTCTGCGGTGACACGACCCTGCCGTTCTACGATGCGCTCTACCGGCTTGATCACAACATCGAGCATATACTGACGCGCGACGAGCGCTCGGCGGCATATATGGCTGATGGGTATGCGCGCGTGACCAAGCGGCCAGGCGTGTGCGAAGGGCCATCCGGAGGCGGGGCGACCTACATCCTCCCGGGCCTGGTCGAAGCCAATGAGTCATCCGTTCCTATCTTGTCGATTACGTCGGATGTGTCCGTCGCTTCGCGAGGGCATTATCCACTCACCGAATTGGATCAGGAAGGGTTGATGCGGCCGCTCACCAAGTGGAATGCCGTCGTCAGCAAATCCGACATGCTGCCGGACATGGTTCGCACCGCATTTCGAAAAATGACAACCGGACGTCCGGGCGCTGCTCACCTGGGCTTTCCGATCGACGTACAGCGCGATCGAGTCCAACCCGATGCCATTTGGGCCGAACCACGACATCGAAGCTATCCGGCCTTTGCCGTTGCCCCAAGCGACGATGATACGACGGATTTGCTCGAGGCGTTGTTGACCGCCAAATCCCCGGTCGTCATTTGTGGTGGCGGCATTGTTCTCGCGGGAGGCGAAGCCGAATTTCAGAAGTTCGTTGAACGGCTGGACATCGCCGTCGCGACGACCGTTTCAGGACAAGGCAGTCTGCCCGAAACGCACCCGAACAACGTCGGTGTCATTGGCTCCAACGGTGGTGTGCCCGCAACGCGGGACTTTGTCGGCAGAGCTGACCTGGTTTTTTTCATCGGCTGTCGCGCCGGATCGGTGACGACCGAACGGTGGCAGGTGCCGGCCAAGGGGACACGCATCCTGCATTTGGATTCCGATCCGGAAGTGATTACCGCTTCCTATGCGACCGAAGCCGGCATGGTCGGCGATGCCAGACTCGGTTTGAAACTGCTCAACGAAAAACTCGATGAGCGCCAATCTCCGCCGCCGGCGTTCGGTGGCACCGCTGCCGTTGCACCCGCTAAGGAAAAGAAGTGGGCGGCTTTCCATTCATTGGCAGAAAGCGGCGAGCGGCCCATCAAACCAGAGCGCACGATCGCTGCTCTGCGGGCAGTGCTGGATGACGATGCGATTGTCGTTGCCGATCCGGGCACGCCCTGCCCTTACGTATCGGCCTTCTACGAGATCCGCACGTCCGGCCGGACCCTATTTTCGAACCGCGCGCACGGCGCATTGGGCTATGCGATGTCAGCTGCAATGGGCGCATGGATGGGTCGGCCGCAAAGCAAAGTCGTGGCGTTGATGGGAGATGGTAGCTTCGGCTTTACCTGCGGCGAGTTGGAGACGGTGGTTCGGCGAAAAATGCCAATCACGTTCATTGTATTCTCAAACGCCGTCTACGGCTGGATCAAGGCCGGACAACGGGCTGGTTTCGGAGAGCGCTACTACTCCGTCGATTTTGATCGCTCTGACCACGCTGCGATCGCCGCGGCATTCGGATTGAAATCGTGGCGCGTCGAAGATCCGGAAACCTTGCTGCCGACACTAAAAAGCGCCGTCGAGCATGACGGGCCGACACTTGTCGACGTTATCAGTCAGCCGCTGAATGAAGCTGCGGCACCGGTGAGCGAGTGGATTGCATGAGCCAGGCGTCATCCCGGCAAATGATCGAACGACTTCGCGTTCACGTTGTTGACGTTCCTGCCAAGGCCGTTCACTCCCATGGCAGCGGTGATGTTGCCGGGATTAATAGCGTAATCGTCGAGGTGACGACCGACGGCGGAGTCACTGGTTGGGGCGAGGCATCGCCATGGCCCGTCTTCACGGGAACCGTCGAGAGCAACGCGGCGGCGCTTCACCGCTATCTGCGACCTCACCTGCTTGGCGAGGATCCGGTTCAGATCGAACGGCATCTTACGATGGCTGACAAGGTTGTCGTGGGTTGTCCGGAAGCAAAGGCGGCCCTTGAGACCGCATTGCTGGATATTACAGGTCAGATCGCCGGGCTTTCGATATCCGAACTCGTCGGTGGACGGCACAGGGACACCGTTGCCATGAGCTTTTCTGTGGCAAATCCCGATTTCGACGCCGATCTCGAAGACATTGCTCGCCTCTACGAGGATGGCGTGCGCATCCTCAAAATCAAAACTGGCTTTACCGAGCACGCGTTCGACAGACTGCGACTCGAGAAATTGCGCAACATCTACGGCGACTCATTGAGCATCCGGATCGATTATAACCAAGGACTACGGGCCTTTGATGCGGTAAGAACCTTGCGCGACCTCGAGGCATTTCAACTCACATTCATCGAGCAGCCGGTCAAAATGCATGAACGTGCAGCGCTGGCCGAACTAACACGCGTTATCGATACGCCGATCATGGCGGATGAATCGGTCTTCAACCCGCGCGAGGCGCTTGCCGGCGTCTCGATGGGACTGGCGGACATTTTCGCGCTGAAGATCATGAAGTCCGGTGGCATTCGCCGAGCGCTCGAGGTTGCTGCCATCGCGCGGTGCGGCGGGATCGATGTCTATGGTGGATGCATGTTCGAGACGGGCGTGGCTCATGCAGCCGGCGCCCATCTGATGGCGGCGCTGCCTGATCTCCATCTCGGTTGCGAGTTCTATATGTCGACCTACTATGTTCAGGAGGATATTCTGAGCGAACCATTCCCAGTGCGGAACGGCCTGGTGCATGTCCCCGAAGGTCCGGGCCTGGGCGTCAACGTCGATCCCGACCGCCTGGCAAAGTATCGTACGGAACTGCTTGAATGAAGACCCAACGGCCTGATGCGCCCCTTGAGATTGCGCTTGGTGGCTTCGGCAATGTCGCCCGGCAACTCATTAATGCGATCGATCGTAAGCCGGAGCTTGGCCTGAAGATTGCTGCGGTCTCGGCAAACGATCTTTCAGCCGCGACCCAGCGTGCCCGTGACATTGGTTTGAATGTACCGGTGGTCACGGCGGCCGAGTTGCCCGCGCATGCAGATGTCATCGTCGAATGTGCAACGTACGATGCCTTTCGTGGTATTGTCGAACCGGTCTTGCGTTCCGGGCTGCATGCCGTTTGCGTCAGCGTCGGAGCCCTCGGGGTCAATCTGGATCTGGTGGATCTGGCTACAGAAACTGGCGCCACGATCCAGATCGCAAGCGGCGCTCTGCCCGGGCTCGATATTCTGCGTTCAGCGCGAGAGGGCCACATTCGATCAGTCAAGCTGACCTCACACATCCTGCCTGGCTCGCTCGCGCACGAAAGTTTTGTGACAGACAACAAGATCGATCTCGCGACCGCGGATGTTGCGCCGGTGGCAGTATTTGCTGGCAGCGCGCGCGAAGCGGCACAGCATTTTCCGCGCCATTTCAACGTCGCCGTTGCACTGAGCCTTGCCGGTATTGGTCTCGACGAAACCGAGATCGAGGTCTTTGCAAATGCAAATATTCCCGGTGCGCGCCATACCGTGACCGTAAAGTCCGACGTGGCAGACCTCGAAATGACATCGCAAAACTTTCCTTCGATTGAAAACAGCCGGACGAGCCGGATTGTGGCCCCGAGCATTATTGCCGCACTGCGTGAATTGCGAACACCGTTGCGCATCGGGAGTTAAACCATGCGGTTGTCGGACCGAGACAAGGCAATGCTCGACGGTGACGAAGGCAACGTCGCACGTGAGGCGATGGAAGCCCTTGTCCAGCTCGGAGAAGCCTTTGACGCCGAGGACATGGTCGACATTGGCTATGCCCACGTTCACGCCGGCATGGCAATGTATCTGGGCGACGTTGAACTGATCGAGGATCTCGCCGAACGCGGCGCCCGCATGTCAGTTCCCGCTTCCAGTAATATCGCCAACGCGGATATGACAGCGTGGAAGGCCACCGGCGCACCGGAAAACCTTGTACGCCTGCAGCAACGCGCCGAAATTGCCCATCGCTCGATGGGCTGTAGTCCCTGCTTCACCTGCACACCCTACTGGGCCGGGCATTGGCCAACCTGGAACATGCATATGGTCTCGATCGAGTCCGGCGTAACGGTATTCTGCAATTCAGTATTGGGAGCCCGCTCGAACCGCGACGGTTTTTTTGCAGTGTTTTCAGGTTTGACTGGCCGCTACCCGCGATTCGGTCTGCATCTGGATTCCAACCGCCAGCCGACACATACGATCAGGGTCGAAGCGGCAGTGACCGGGACATCGGACTTCACCGCGCTTGGCTACGCTATCGGGCGGCAGATCACCAATGCCGTCCCACTGATTCTGGGACTCCGAAACAGACCGAGCTTGGATGAACTTGATGCGCTCGGTGTCGGCATGGCGACGTCGGGCGGAGTGGCGATGTTCGTCGTGCCAGGCGTTACACCACCCTATGCGGACAACACAACTCTGGAACTTCTAACGGGACTGCCATCGTTCTCGGTCGACACAGCGGCATTGAAGGCCGTTTATGATGAGTTCTGCAATGGCGAAGCCAATGGCTTTGATATCGTCCACCTCGGTTGTCCGCATGCCTCGTTCGAGGAGATAAAGCACTACGCGGGCCTGCTGGACGGCAAAACCATCAGCGCGAATTCTGAGCTCTGGATCACGACCAATCGCAACGTTCGCGAAATGTCGC
>JBPCWB010000500.1:0-4796 GCA_051009955.1 Hyphomicrobiaceae bacterium
TGAGATCAGCCTGGTTTGCTGGTGTCGGTTGTTGGTGGTGAAACGGTCGCTGCGGCGCTGTCGGCATCATAATCGCGTCAACGGCGAGGCATACACGCTGGAAGGCCGCCGCAGCGCGCCGCATTTCAGCGAACGCGTCAAGCAATTTGGACGCCGGTGCGTTCTGCCCGAAACGTAGCATGGCCTTGAACGTATCGCTGACCCCGTCCTGACGGTCGTCCAGCAAGCCTGGCCAGAGGCTGGCCGCCTCGGCCTCCGAAATGAGCAGGCCGGCCCGTCGCGCCTTCGTCGGCCACCAACCTGCCAGATCCACGTCGACAACCTCAACGCCTGTTGTTTCCAGATGTGAACGCAATTGCGCAAAGGCCGCCAGAACCTCAGCCTCAACATCGACGTCGGACAGTTGGCGCGGAACGCCAATGCGCAATTGGGAGAGAGCAATTTGCGGCTCGGCAGACTGAGCCAAGCTGGCCGGGCCGGTCCAATCCAGATCCTGTGAGTCCGGTCCCATCAGGGCGGCAAATGCCGCGCCAGCCATCGCCGTGGTCGCGGCAAGCGGACCGATAGTATCAAGTGTCGGGCTCAACAGACCTAGCCCGCTGCGACCGACAGCGCCGCGGGATGGCTTGAACCCGACGGTGCCGCAGAAAGCTGCTGGCAATCGCACCGATCCCATCGTGTCGGTACCGAGCGCGAAATCAACCAAGCCGGAAGCGACGGCTGCGGCAGACCCGCCGCTTGAGCCGCCTGGCGTATAATCGCGCCGCAACGGATTAGCGCAGCGACCAAAGTGCGGATTGTCGGTTGTTGCACCAAGGGCGCCCTCGTGCATGTTCAGGGTGCCCAGAACGATGGCGCCAGCCTGCCGCAAACGGCTAACGGCGTGTGCATCATTGTCGGAGATTCGATCGCGAAAACAACCGAAACCGAGTGTCGAGGCGAGGCCGCCAACCGCAAGGTTGTCCTTGATGCCCACGATCCGACCGTCAAGTGGTCCGAGACCATTGCCCGCTTGCCGACGTGCATCTGATGCTGCCGCATCGAGAATGGACTGTTCGCGGCAAAGAGAGATGAAGATGCGCGTAACGTCGTTTTCTTCAGCGACGCGAATGAGGGCCGTTTCAACACGCGATTGTGCCGTTGGATCTCTGGCCATCGGGTTGATCCTCACGTGCGTTCATCGATAAGGCGGATCGGCTTTTGGCGCTGTTCGATTCCTGTTAGCTCGGCCGTCTCCCCCGCGGCGACGAGGTCGACCAGAAGTGCAACGCCCAACCGCGATCGAAGGGCGGTTTCCATTGCGTTCTTAAGGTCGGCCGATTGCGACGATGCTTCGACGACGACGCGCATCTCATCACGGCCGTCCTGGGATTGCAGGCGGCAGACAAACTCACCATTGGTTTCAGCGAAGCTGGCACTCAGGATCGCGCCAATACCTTGCGGAAAGACATTGACCCCGCGCAACTTAACCATGCTGTCGCTGCGGCCCAGAAAACCCTGCATGCGCCTAAAGGGGAGGTCGAATCCATTCGAGCCATCCCGCAAGCAGGTGACATCGTGGGTGTTGAAACGAATGATCGGAAAGACATCGTCCTTATACAGGCAGGTGCAGATGATATCGCCTGTTTCGCCGGCTGCCGCTTCTTGTGCCGTCGTGACGTCCTGGATTTCGACGAAATGCGCGTCCTCCATCAAATACAGGCCATCTTGATCCGGCCCCTCGCTGGCGATCGTGCCGGTGTCACCAACACCATACCAGTCATAGACCGCCGCACCTCCCCAAGCCGTCGCCACCGCGTCGCGACCATCGGCACCCAGATGGCAGCTGATCACTCGCGGCACGATATCACGGCCGGGCTCAAGGCCCTCCTGGCGCGCCACGTCGGCCAGTCGTTTGATGAAATCGGCAAAGCCTACGATGGCCGTGATGCCAAAGTCTTTCATCAACCGGACCTGATGCGCCGAGCGCGTCTCGATCCCGGTGCCTGCGGTCAGAAGTTGCGCGCCGATCCAGTGAGTGACAGCCTCGCGAATGTAGTGCCCCCCGTTGACCATGCCGTGGCCATATACGGAATGAATGACGTCGCGGTTGGTGAGGCCTTGAAACGAATAGGCGCGGCCGAGCAGCATGGCCTGCACCTCCCGGCTCTTCGGGCCGCACAACAAGGGTTGCGGTCGGCCAGTGGTGCCACTCGTTGTTTGCAGGATGACTGGTGGACGGGCGGTATCCGCATAGCTTTCGAGTCCGTGGAAGTCGCCGATCGGCGGATAGTCCTCGACGGATCGCATGAGGTCGTCTTTGGAGTACGTCGGCAACTTCGGCAGATCGTCGAGAGACTGGATATCGGCTGGTTCAAGACCGCGTGCACCCCAGAGTCGCTGGTAGAAAGGCACGCGCCATGCGAACGCCATGACACGCGCGAAACAGGTGTTCTGGCGGGCGCGCAATTCATCCGTCGACATGTTGGCGTAGGTGTGCAGGAAGTCCTGGCCAACCGGATAACGGGTGGTCAGATCAGTGATGTCGAGGCAATCGAAGTAGTTTGGTGACCGGGGCACCTCGGCGCGCTGCAGCGATCCCATTTGTGCGGTCTCATCCTGGTTCACGGCCGGCATCCGCCCATGTTTGTGGCCTTGGCCAATTGGTTGCCTTCCGGCTTGCTTATTACACCACCATAGACCGCGTCTTAGGTTGCCAGGCCCGCGGCCCGGTGTTGTCGCGACCCGCAAGGAAGCGCGAACATCCAGACCGGTCACCGACGGTCGCTCAAACAACGCAAGTTGTTCTAGTAACTGAGCCAGTGTTTTGCAATGGATGAGGCGCCGTTCCGTCTCGATCGCGGCGACTGCGCTGTCGTAAAGGTGCAGCTCAGGCGTGCCACGCGCCCACTATCATGCCGGATGTTCCGAGCTGCCAGACGTCGAAGGCCGAGGCTCAAAGCTTTCCGACGGCAACCGACGGATACGCCGCTGACCCTGGAGATCAATGACGTTGTCGGTGCTTGGTTCGTGTGCCGAAATGATGCGTTCAATGACGCCGGGATTCATATGGGCAACGGTGATGGAGTGGATAATCGAGCTGAGTGGATTGGTTTCCTCGGTCCATTGGTTGATGACGTCGGAGCCCTCATTACTCCAGCCCACACAATCCCACCAATGGCGACCGCGGCCGTCCCAGGCCAGCTCGACGTGAACAACGACGCTTGTGATGGGGCTTGGCCCATCATCAAAGTCGTGCGTCGCACTAACTTCGATCTTGAATTTATGCGTGGTCCGGTAAGCCACAAATTCCCCCTCGCCATGATCCCGCAATCAATATTGCAATGGGCCATCCTCAAAGTACGACCGCACCATATAATTGAGAAGTAAAGAACACCTATGGTTGGCGAGCACGATTGATAGGAAGATCCGAATGTTGGTTGATGATTGCTTGCTGAGATCTCTTGAACGTCGCAGCTGATCTTCACGTTTTGTCAGGGATTTGCCGCACCAGATTCGCGCAAGCCTGATGCCTTATCTTCTTTTGAAGCATTCTGGATCTTGGGCCTTTTAGGCAAAATCGTAGCAGGTCGAACTGTGAGCAAATCTTCTCAAGCTAGCGCGATCATCGTTCCGATCTTTTCTCACGGATCGGAAGCAATCGCAATTGACAGCGATGAACAAAGGGCGGCGCCGCGCCGCCGCGTTCTTAAGGGAGCCCAGGCCGCTTTCAACGACCGCCATTGCTCGATCCCATGTGTCGTCAAGAACATTTCGGCGACCGGCGCACGGGTCAGTTCGGATCTTGTCCCCGATATACCGGATACCTTCGACCTGATCATTGACCTTGATGGCCTTGAGGCGCGGTGCGAGGTTGTCTGGCGCAAAGACAAGGAAGTTGGTGTTCGCTTCGTCGGCGCGCCAAGGAAATCGTCGCCACGACGCCATCAGGTCGTGGACGCACTCGTCCCCAGTTCCAAGCCGTCGCTGCGTAAACGTCAAAGTGACAGCTAAGGTCTTGCCAGGCCTCGCTGACCAGTCCCAATAGGTCAGCATCTTCGCTAGCCCGAACACCTTGTCTGATCGCGAAGAGCGGGCGCGGATTGTCCTGCGATCAGTTCTCTAGCCGGCCCTCGGTTGAAACGGCTCGGTTAGTGACCGAAAGGTCCGCAATCCCGAACGCATCATCCCCTCTTCGAGACCAGAGAGCTCCGGCTTGACGTCACTGCCAAATTGACCGACGGTTTTCCAGTCAACTCGGGAGGATCGCGATATGGCCGTCAAAGTTGCCAAGTTTCTGGATGTTGCCAATGGCACCCAAGCCAATCAGTTTTCGATCGGAGATCGGTACCAGGTCAACAGCATTTCGCAGCTGGAGGAGACCTACAAGCAGCTGATGGATAAACCCTTCGCATGCACGATGGCGGTCATGGGTAAGGCCGGGCGGCCGAACCTGACACCGATGTGGTTCGACTACGAAGGCGACAAAGTGCTGATCAATGTCGCGGAGCATCGCAAGAAGACACAGTGGATTCGTGACAATCCGCAGGTATCGATGCTGATCATGAACCCGGAGAATATGTACCACTGGATGAGCCTGAAGGTGACTGTGGAGCGTGAGATTAGTGAGGACGACCCAGTCGAGGGGCAGAGAGCGACCGCACACCTCAACAAGATCTGGAAGAAGTACACGGGCGATGACGGAGACTATGCGTTGCGAGACCCGTCATTCAACGAGCGCCGCGTGCTGTTCGAGTGCCGTGTCGACAGCATCGCGACCTTTGGTCAGCCCGGCTAATTCGATCGGGCTCAGGTGG
>JBPCWB010000501.1:0-2726 GCA_051009955.1 Hyphomicrobiaceae bacterium
CGTCTCAGATTGCGCTGATCGTTGCGCAGGCGACGAACCGTTGCGTCCAAATCCAGTTTGCGACCCGGAGCCAGATCGAATTCACCGAGTTCGCGCTGGGCCCGCTGCAGTTCACGGCGTTTCTGGCGCAACGATGTGAGGACGTCGTCGACGCCGCGCATTTGTCCGCTGTAGTTGCCAATCTCATAGACATTCGTCTTGAGGTAGTCAGCGATGCCCACCATCAATGACGGCGACATGAGCACATAAAGATAGACCAACGGCAGGATAAAAACGGACAACAAGCTGAGTATTGGAACCGCGAAGTTTCTGTGAAAGATTTGCAACCGCATGGTCCGCAGCGACCCGAGGCCGCGCACGGCTTCGTCATCTTCATGCGACAGTCCGACCCATTTGTCTTCGAATTGCTGCTGCGCCTGTTGCCTGGTCCGGCGGCGATAAAGATATAGCTTTCTGCGATCGATGATTAGAGCGACGATGTAGAAGGCAATGAACGGCAACGCCGTCAATACCGTCGACACTGCGAGGCGGATCAACTGGTTTTCGTTGGTGATCATGCGCTGTCCGTCGAGCAATTCGCCGACGACGTAAAACAGATACATGAACAGCAGCATGAGTGACGCAACAAACATGGCCTTGAGCAGCAACGGCAGCCGGAGAAACAGGAATCGTTCGCGGCGCAACTCGACAAAAGGCGTGCCGATCGTGATCCAGCGCCGCAGGCCGTTCAGCTCGGTGCCGCGATCGGCAGCCTGCAATAGCGCCGAGGCAATCACCGAGCCACCATGGCTGTGGCCGACAATGCAGTAGGTCTCGTTCTTCCCTTCGAGTTCATCCAATTCGTCGAGAAGGCGTGTCCCGGCATTTCGCCGCGATCTCTCACTGTTTTGGCCATCCCAAACGAACGGATGAAAGCTAATCGGCTCGTCATGGCCTGCGGCATCGGTTTCAGCGTCGATGAGTTCGAGAAGCCGGGCCTCGAATGTGCTGCCGGATTCCCACCACTGCCGGTATCCGGCCATCTGGTGCTCTACCGGATCATCAGACGCATCAATGTGTGCGAATGTGCCGTGAACAGTGACGATTTTTGGCATGAAGTATCCTGCGAGTGCCCGTCCAGAATAATGAACGGGCTGCAACTATCATTCGGCGATGACAGGATTGAGATGCAGGTCGGCGCCAATCGCCGCCCGGTTTGAATGCATGCCCAGGCCGAGGCAAGGCCGAAGGCGATCAGCATTCTACGGTCGCAGGCCTGCCAAAAGCACTGTCGCGGATCTCAACCCAAACAACTTCGCACGGCCGCCGCCTGTGCCTTGGCGCCCTGCATCATGAATGCCAAGTCGCTTCCGGAGAGAATGAGCCGTGCACCGATGTCGATGTATTTCTTCATCAATTCAGGATTGTAGACCCCGCCCATGCCAGGAAACTTGCCGTGTTTCTGGCACGCAGCAACCATCGTTTCGTAGGCCGCGGCAACATCGGGATGATCGAACTGACCGGGAATGCCCATTTCCAGACAGAGATCGTTCGTGCCGATCAATAGGGCGTCAACACCGGCAACAGCAGCAATCGCATCAGCATTTGCGATGGCCTGCGGCGTTTCCAACATGACGATCAGTAACGTTGCCGCATTCACAGCCTCCGCCATTTCGCCAATCGGGTGCGCCTCGAAATTCAGTTGCGGCAGGGCGCCCGTGATCGAGCGCTTGCCGATCGGCGGATAGCGACAGTTCGCAACCATCCTGGCCGCCGTTTCCGCATCATCGACATGTGGCACGACAATACCCTGCGCACCGCCATCGAGCGCGCGCGTCGCATGGTGATGTTCAAAACCTGGCACACGGACGATGGGTGTGATGCCGGCATCCTGCGCCGCTACGGCAATCTGCGTAGCGGTATCGATATCCATGGTGTTGTGTTCCATGTCGATGAACAGCCAATCGAACCCGGCTGTCTTCATGGCTTTGCCGATGTCGCTCGTACGCGCCTGCCGCAGCCCGACGCCAAGTGACAGTTGACCTTTCTCGAGACGTTGCTTGGCGAGGTTTTCGACTTTGATCATTGGGCTCTCCCTTGAATATTGTCGCTGTATGGCATCATTTGGCGGCGTCGTCAGCTCGTACGCGGTCGGCGCCTTCGTCGTCAATCAGCATCCCCGCCTCTGGCCACTGTCGGCGCCTGGCCGGCAATTGTCGTGCGGACCATCAAGCGGCGTTCGTTGGCGCTATCGAACGGCGTCGCACGATGCAGCACGGCGCGATTGTGCCAGATCACGAGGTCGTGCGGCCGCCAGACATGGCTGTAGATGAAGACATCCTGTTGGGCAAAAGTCATCAGGGCATCAATCAACGCCCGGCTTTCGGCTTCGTTATATCCCTCGATGTGCGCAACATGGGCACCAAGGTACAGTGATTTACCGTGCGGACCATGGTCCAGCACCACGGCATGTCGCACCGGCGGTACGGCGGTTCGTTCTTCGTCAGACACGATGTTGGGATCGATCTTGGCGCGGTTGTGCGAAAAATCGTGTACCGCGACCCGGCCATCGATCCGGGCTTTCAGATCGTGCGGCAGCGCCTTGTAGACGTCACGCATCGATATGAATTCCGTGTTGCCGCCGGATGAGGGCAATACGCGCGCTGAGAGCATCGACGCATACGCCGGCACGGCCTTGAAGGAGCTGTCCGCGTGCCATTGGCGGTTCGCCTTGTTGCTCAGAATCT
>JBPCWB010000502.1:0-3471 GCA_051009955.1 Hyphomicrobiaceae bacterium
GCCTGCTCTTGCAGGGGCGTGAAGACACCCAGCGTGCCACCGGAGAAAACAGCTCCGACGAGGGCCGACATGATGCGCGAGGGATAGATGACGCGGTACTTTTCACTCCATTCTGGAAACTCGCCGGTGCACAGGACGACCACTGCGTCATGGCCTTCTTTCATCATCTTCGCCAAGGCCGCCTCCCCATATCGGATGACGGCAGCCTTCGAAATACGTACGCCGTCACCGCCGGGCAGGCGCGTGAACAGCGTGTCGGCGTCATTTTCCGGAGCAACACCATCGATCTCAGCCCGCGACAGGCCATCAAGCGCCCCACGCAGATCGATCTCGATGTCAATGCCGATCGCTTCGCGGACTTCCGCCTCCACATCGGGCCGCGGGCTCTGCCCGATCACCATGGCACCCAGTCTGACCATGATACTGCTCCTTGCCTGTCACAGCGCCTGCACATCTCCAACGACACGCACCCGCGCGCGCACAGCGTTGCCTGGCAGGTAGGCCAGCGGCAGGTCCTCGACCTCGACGACCTTCAGTGTCTCGGCATTGGCGCCGGCGGCTATTGCGTTGGTCTTGGCCATATCGGTAGCAGTGGATAGGACCTCATCGCGGCTCATGTCGCGGAATATCCGGTCAACCTCTCCGGATATCTGGGCGATGGCCGCCCCGACGGCGTTGGCGACGTCGTGATAGTCCGTTCTTATCACTTCGGATATCCCGGGCATTCTCTCAGGGGCCAGCATGGCTCCACCGCCAACCGCCAGCAACGGTGTCTCGTCAGCATCCGTCTTCATACGGTCGACGGCATCATAGAGCTGACTGTGGATGTCCGCCAGCGCCGACTTCACCAACGTGCCATCAAGCTGGTAAACGCGACTGCGGTCCCCAATATCAATCAGACCGGCGGCGACAGCGATGTCGGTACAGGTCAACGTGTTGCCGCCGAACACAAGCGCTTCCTCCGTTAGGCGGTAACCCACGCTGACCGGACCGACGCTCACCGGGTCACGCTTGACAAGTGTTCCGCCGCCAATGCCGATTGAACAGAGGTCCGGCATACGGAACAGGGTGCGCACGCCGCCGATCTCCACTACGTTGTTGGCCTCCCGGGGAAAGCCGTTCTTGAGGCAGCCGACATCGCTGGTCGTACCGCCGGTGTCACAGACCATCGCGTTTTCAATCCGCGAGAGAAACATGGCCCCGCGCATGGAATTGGTCGGGCCGGAGGCAAAGCTGTAGACGGGAAATTCGCGGGCCACGCCCGCGGCGGCCACCGTGCCGTCATTCTGGGTGATGTAGAGGGGGCAGTCGAGCTGGCTTTCCCTGATTGCAGATTCGAAGGCCGCCGTCGTCTCGCCCGCAAGATCAATCAATGCGGCATTGAGCAGGGTCGCATTTTCGCGCTCCAGCAAACCAACCCGTCCGAGCGCGCTGGACTTGGTGATGTGGGCGTCAGGATGCTCGTTAAGGATGATTTCGGCTGCGCGATCCTCGCACGCGGATGTGAGCGGAGAGAAGATCGCCGAGACAGCGACGGAGCGGACACCGTCTGCTCTGATTTGGCGGGCGGCCTGTGCAATTGCCGGTTCGTCCAGATCTGCCAGCGGACGGCCATCATACTCGTGCCCTCCACCGACAAGATAGACACCGCCATTGACCAACGCTGCCAGATCGTCGGGCCAGTCAACGAACGGAGTCAGGCTGGCGCTCGCCGGAAGGCAGACCCTGACGGCGGCTGCTTTGTTCAGGTCCCGGCGCTGCACGACGGCGTTGACGTAGTGCGTTGTGCCGATCATGACAGCATCGACCGCGCCGCGTTGATCGCCGGCAATCCGCATCAGCTCCTCAAGCGCAGTGCGCACGCCGCTTGTTCGATCTTCGGTAGTCGGCGTTTTCGTGGCCGCAAGCACCCGATCCTGTTCGACCAGGACTGCGTCCGTATTGGTTCCACCAACGTCGATGCCAATGCGTTTCATGTTTTCAGTCTCCGAATACGGAGCGGAAGTCGATGTCAAAACCGAATGCCCGGGGGCCAACGTTGTGCAACCCTTTTTCGCTCAGGAATACCGGCGGAGCAGGCAAAGCCAAAACCGAGACGCGCTGGCCGTAACGCAGCACGTCAGTGCCGATACCGTCACCACTGATACTGTCGACCACACAGATAAGGTCGGGAGTCATCACAACCGCCTCGCCGCGCAGATAGCCAACCGAGAATTCGTTCTGGAAATGCACGGTGAATTGCTCCCCGGTGTCCTTTTCGAGACCTTCGATCTCGGCTTTGCCGCGCAGAAACCCTTCAGTGGCCCGGCGCTGAACGTCGACGACCTTGCCCTTGAAGATCAGTTTTCCGTCGCACTCATCGATGATGGCTTGGACAGGATCATCATGCCGCTTGCGCGCGCCGAACACCGCACGACCAAGTTCGATCGCTTTTGTCGTGGTATAGAGGATACCGTGATCTTTGACCTCGCGTCCCGTGCGCGGCGCCTTGCAGGTTGCTGCGATGGAGCCGACCTCTGTGCAGGCCTTTCGGCTGATCCGTTCCATCCAGCGCCAGCTCTCCGCTCTCGAAATCACCAGCTCATTGTCGCGAATGTCGGCGAGGGCCAGCGGATAGCACTGCAGCTCGGCAACGGCAAAGCTCGTCATCTGGGCTTCCGGATATGCCCGTCCCATGCAGTCCGCGTCGACGACTGGCAGGCCTGTGAGGGCAGCGACCATCATTGGGTGGACACCATTGCCGCCGCCGATCTCCAGTGACATTACGGCATCGAAAGACCTGCCGAGATGAGCCTCCATGGCGCGCACCGGTTTGACCGCGAAATGAGGATCAGCCAGGCGCTCCTGACCGACAAGCGGCGCGCCCATGTTGGAGAGAACGGCGACAACGGCGTCGTCGGCCAGGTCCATAGGGTCAATCAGCGTGACTGAGTGGCCGGTCTTATAGAGCTGACGCATATTGAGCAGCTTGTGGTAGGGATCACCGCCACCGCCGGTCCCGAGAATCCAAGCGCCGAGTGCAAGCGCCTCAATGTCGTCGAGTTCAAGAACGCGCGAATTTTCGAACACCGTCAGGCTCCTTTAACCGGATGGCGATGATCCGGACTGACCACATTGCGCACGATGTTTCGCACAGGCGGATACCGGTTCCAATACGGGCAAGCCCATACTGCTTTCGCAGTCGAGTTTCACGAAGTATTGGCACCGTAAATATCGCGCGCCTCATCGCGGCTTAATTGCCCGTTCTTCATGTCACCTGCGATGGCCTCAGCACTCCGTGCCCTTGGACTACCCCAACCAGCGCCGCAGCCGGTGACAATCCGCACGATCTCATTGTCTGCAACAGAAACGGCCGAAGCGAAAGAGTACCGGTCGACCGACCCATCGACTCGCTCGACTTCGACGCAATTCAGCGTTCCCTCATCGCCATGATCCATGCCCCAGGGAGGTTCGACCGACCTCGAGTAGCCC
>JBPCWB010000503.1:0-4088 GCA_051009955.1 Hyphomicrobiaceae bacterium
CGTTGATCCATCGTCGCGAATGGGCCGAGTGCGGCAAGGGTGCCGTTGTCGGCGAACGCGGCGACGCCGAGTATCGCGCCTTGCCGGACCCTGATCACCTGCTGGTCATCGCCGCCGGCGGTCCGGCGGGTGGATTTGGAGCAATCATTCCGCCCTG
Source organism: Hyphomicrobiaceae bacterium (assembly GCA_051009955.1). Taxonomy (GTDB): domain Bacteria; phylum Pseudomonadota; class Alphaproteobacteria; order Rhizobiales; family Hyphomicrobiaceae; genus Tectiglobus. Next base: position 158 of record JBPCWB010000503.1, read on the forward strand.
GCTCGGCCACAAGAGCCGAGACGTGACAACGGCGATTGGCGCCTGCGTGGATTGCGGACCATGAGCCAACCCGCTAAACTTCAAGCCATACTCGGGATGGACGGGACACCAATATGAGCATCGAGTTTTTCGATCCGACACACGAAGGCGAAACGGCGGCCTTCCAGCTGGCTGACCGCCTGGTGTCGCTGGACGGCGCAACAGTCGCCATCGTGTCCAACGGCAAACGCGGGACACGTCCGTTGTTTGATGCAATTGAAACGGAACTCAAGACAAAGCATGGTGTTGCCGACGTGGTTCGGATCACCAAGTCGAACTACAGCGCGCCGGTTGAACCGGAGTTCCTGCGCGAAGCAGAAAAATGGCAGGCGCTCATCTCGGGCGTCGGGGACTGAGGCAGCTGCTCGTCGTGCAGTTTGCATGACTCAATTATCGGAGAGCGCCTCGGACTGCCATCGGTGGGCATCATGACGACCAAGTTCGTCACGGCTGCCGAATTGATGGCGCGCGTTTTGGGCGCCGAAGGCTACCGCTTCGTGACGATCGACCACCCGATCAGCAGTGCATCGCAAGACGAATTGGCCGCCAGAGCCCAGTTTGCCGTGTCCGAAGGAGTTCGCATTCTCACGGGCGAAGGCAGCGTCACCGGAAGGTGAACGTGCGGTGGTTGCCAACCGTGTGATCGCTGGGGGGAGGCGCGATCTTGCGGTGGTGATTTGCGTGTAGTGCCCGGCGGCAAGAGGATTCCAATGAGTACGACCGGCGAAGGAAAAGATCAGGCGGGTGGCCCGCTGGTCGGCACAAAAATTATCGAAATCGCCGGCATTGGCCCGGCGCCGCTGTGCTGTTCGCTTCTGTCGGACCTCGGGGCAGAGGTTATCCGAATCGATCGAACTGAGAAGACCGGCCTTGGTTTTGAGTACGTCGGTGCCAAGGCAGACGTGCGTCGTCGCGGGCGACCATCCGTGGCCGTCGACCTGAAACATCCTAAGGGCGTGGCAACGGTGCTTCGTCTCATCGAACAGGCGGATGCCCTGATCGACCCTCTGCGGCCCGGCGTCATGGAGCGTCTCGGCTTGGGACCCGACATTTGCCTGGCGCGCAATCCGCGCCTGGTCTTTGGACGCATGACGGGTTGGGGACAGGATGGCCCGTTGGCGCAGGCCGCCGGCCATGACATCAACTACATCTCGCTTTCCGGCGTGCTGCACGCGATCGGGACGCGTGAGCGCCCGGTGCCACCGCTGAATGTTATCGGCGATATGGGCGGTGGGGCGATGTTTCTCGCCGTTGGCTTGCTGGCTGCCATTATGGAGGCACGTATCTCCGGTCAGGGTCAGGTTGTTGACGTGGCCATGACAGAAGGCTCAGCTTACCTGGCCCTCGCCTGTTTCGGTCTCTCGGCCGTCGACTACTGGTCAGACGAACGCGAGAGCAATGTTCTGGATGGCGGCGCGCATTTCTGGCGCTGTTATGAAACCAAGGACGGTAAGTTTGTTTCGGTTGGCGCAGTCGAGCGCAAATTCTACGACATGTTAATCGACAAACTCGGTTTGGAAGGTGCGGACTTGCCTGATCAGATGGATCGCAGCCAATGGCCGGCGATGCAGACTCGGTTTGATTCGATTTTCCGGCAGAAGACCCGCGATGAATGGTGCGCGATCATGGAAGGCACCGACATCTGTTTCGCGCCCGTGCTGAGTTTTCGTGAAGCTCCGGATCATCCGCACAACCAAGCCCGCGCGGCCTATGCGGAAGTCGATGGCATTGTCCAACCCGCTCCGGCGCCGCGCTTCAGCCGAACACCGGCGAGCATTAAAGGCGGCCCACCGGAATTTGGAGCTCAGACCGAAGAGGTCCTGTCGGCCTGGGGAATTGCGTCGTCAGAAATCGCCGAGCTCTTGGCCGACAAAGCGATTGGGCGGCAGGCATGACGGGAATTCTCGACCACGTCCGCGTGCTCGATCTTTCTCAATTTCTTGCTGGTCCGCACACGACCTTGCTGCTCGCCGGAATGGGCGCCGAAGTTATTCGTGTGGACAATCCGCAAACTGGGGACTCGTTGTCGGACTCGCCCATATACTATGGCAGCGATGGCCCCTCGCTCGAGAGGCAGGATGACTCGAGTCTTGGCATCGCATTTTTGAAGCGCAGCCGCGGCAAGAAATCTATCACACTGGATCTCAAGTCGGATGAAGGCCGCGCGCTCTTCCTCAAGCTTGTCGCCCGGGCCGATGTCTTGGTTGAAAATTTCTCGGTTGGCGTCACCAAGCGACTGAAGATTGATTGGCCATCGCTGCAGCCGGTGAACCCTAGGCTGGTCTACTGTTCAATCACCGGCTACGGCGCGACCGGTCCCGACAGCCAGCGTCGCGGCTACGATGTGACGACGCAGGCAATGTCCGGACTGATGAGCATCACCGGACAGCCGGGCACACCGCCAACGAAGGCGGGCTCTCCACTGGCAGACACGATCGCAGCAGGATTTGCATTGTCGGGCATCCTCGGTGCACTTTTTCATCGCCAAACTGCCAGCGTCGGACAATTTGTGGATGTTTCGATGACCGATGTGCTGTTCTCCTTGATCTTCGATGAACCCCTGGACTGTTACAGGCGGCTTGGACTCGACTATCAGCAAGGCAACCGCATCGTGCGCTTCTCGCCACTCGACAGTTTTCAGACCAGCGATGGCTGGATGATCATCTGTTGCGGTACAGATGCCATGTGGCGCGACCTGTGCAGGATTATCGGCCGCATGGATCTGGCGGAACATCTCGAGTGGGGACAGATGGCCTGGCGCGTCGCAAATAACGATGCCGTTAGTGCGGTCATTTCGAATTGGACGGCGACGCAATCCACTGCGGCCGCAACTCAGGCGCTCGAGAACGCGGGCGTGGTCTCAAGTCCGGTTCAGTCGATCGATGATCTCTTGGCTTGGCCGCACTTGCAGGCGCGCGAGATGATCCAGCCAGTGGTTCATCCGCAGCTTGGTCCCTTGGACGGGTTGAAAGCGGCTGGATTCCCGATCAAGTTCAGTCATAGTGCAACGGGATACACGGAGCCGGCGGCCATGACGGGCACACACACGCGTGAGGTGCTACAAGCGTGGCTGGACGTCGATGACGCGGACCTCGACGACCTCACTGCGCGAGACGTCATTTGACGCCCCCGTGCCGAGGCCGAAGGTGCTTAGGGATTGTAATCATGAGCGAGATCAAGGGCTTTCACGCGCACATCTATTTCGACGAATCGACAGTCGCGCAGGCAACACAGCTATGCACGCGATGCCGCGACGAGTTCGGTGTCGAGATGGGGCGGGTGCATCAAAAAACGGTCGGTCCGCATCCAGACTGGAGCTGTCAGCTGGCCTTTGGCCCGGACAAATTCGCGGATGTCGTGCCTTGGCTGATGCTCAACCGCGATGGGCTCGTGGTGTTTCTTCATCCCGACACCGGCGAAGCTTTGCCCGATCATCGCGACCGCGCCATTTGGATGGGAGATGTGCGGCCGCTCAATCTCTCGGTGTTCGACTGAACCGGCACCAGCCGTCCTCAAGAAGAGTCATCCGGATAACCTGTCTCGCCGTAGTCAACTTCGAAGACCTGCGGTCGACCAGCAGGCCACGGGTCACCCCATAGCTGCTGTCCGCCATCCACGGTCAAAACCTCGCCGGTGATAAATTTGCCGGATGGCGCGGCGAGATAAACGACTGCCTCGGCAACGTCCCACTCGTCGCCCGCGCGCCGCATCGGGTTCGACTGATGGAGTGTTGCCCGACCTTCAGGCGCATATCGCCCGAACGCTGAAGACTCGCAACAACCCGGCGCCATGCAATTCACCCGAATGTTGTGCGGTGCCCACTCCACGGCGACAGTCTTCGACATGTAGATCACGCCGGCACGCGCGGCAGCGGTATGCGCCATTTGCGGCA
>JBPCWB010000504.1:0-2536 GCA_051009955.1 Hyphomicrobiaceae bacterium
TTCGACTATAGCTTGACCAGCCCGACCAATTGTCCACAGAACTGTAGCACGAACGGGTCGCCGATGGCACAGTCCGCGGTGAACCGATGGCGACGTCGCACGTATGACGTCTTGAGATTGCAGGTCAATGCGAATTACGACGGTGCTTTACAATGAATGAACTTTTCAAATCCACCGAATTCGCGGCCGTACCGCGGCATGCACAGCCTGACCATCCGCCCGTAAGCTTCGGCCGGATCGGGGTGCTGCTGGTTAACCTCGGCACACCCGATGGCACAGACTACTGGTCGATGCGACGTTACCTTGCTGAATTTCTCACTGACCGCCGCGTGATCGAATGGTCGCCATTCTACTGGTATCCGATCCTCTATGGCATCGTTCTGAACCGCAGACCGCAGCGTGTCGGCGAGGCCTATAAGTCGATCTGGAACGAGGAGCGGGACGAAAGCTACCTGCGCACATATACGCGCAGCCAGTCTGAGAAACTGGCCGGGCGACTCGCCGACCTCGGCCCAAATCTCATTGTCGATTGGGCGATGCGCTATGGCAATCCATCGATCCCGGAACGCCTGTCAGCATTGATGGATGCCGGCTGCGAACGCGTTCTCTGGTTTCCGCTTTATCCGCAGTATGCGGCCGCAACAACGGCAACCGTCAACGACAAAGCCTTTGAGACGCTGCAGAAGATGCGTTGGCAACCAGCCGTGCGTTCAGTGCCACCCTATCACGATGATCCAATCTATATCGCTGCGCTGGCCCAATCGATCGAGCGTCAGTTAGCAAGGCTGGACTGGGAACCTGAAGTGGTCGTCGCCTCCTATCACGGCATTCCAAAGAGCTATTTCATGGCCGGTGACCCTTACCACTGCCAGTGCTTGAAAACATCGAGATTGCTGCGTGACCGGCTGGGTTGGTCTGACACGAAACTCATCAGTACGTTTCAATCGCGCTTCGGTCCGGAAGAATGGTTGACGCCTTACACGGATGAGACGATCGAGAAACTGGCGCATGACGGTGTGAAGAACATCGCCGTCTTCAATCCAGGCTTTGTCTCCGATTGCCTGGAGACCTTGGAGGAGATTGCGGTTGAAGCGGCAAACGAATTTAAGGCCGCGGGCGGAGAAAAATTCGTTCACATTCCCTGCTTGAATGACAGCGAAGAGGGGATGCGCGTGATCGAACACAAGGTGCGCCAAGAACTCCAAGGTTGGACCTAGCCTGATTGTTTGCCGCTTGGTGGTCGCCGGATGCGTATGCTACTTATATGAAAATAAAAGAGTTTTTTAGAATTTTCTAATTGCAATTGCATTTCAAACTCGTTGCATGAGCAAAATTGCAACACGAAAACATCTTCAAAATGACATATTCGTTCTTGGTTTGTTAATAAATTGCGGTCAATTGCAGTTTAAACCCATCTGCAGAATCACTATTTCTTTACAAGTCCATTATGGCGATCCCCAGGATCGAGAGAGGATAACAATGCTTGAAGGTACAGGAATCCTAGGACTGATTATCATCGTGTTTGCGGTGGCAACACTCTGGTCTGTCGTCAAGATCGTACCGCAAGGCTACAACTATACGGTTGAGAATTTCGGCCGATACACGCGAACGCTGGAACCGGGGCTGCATCTGCTAATGCCGGTGATCGAACGTGTCGGCTACAAGATGAACATGAAAGAACAAGTGCTCGACATTCCGAGCCAGGACATCATTACCCGCGACAACGCAATGGTTCGCGTTGATGGTGTCAATTTCTATCAGGTATTAAACGCACCCAAGGCGGCTTACGAAGTCGATTTGCTCGAGCCATCGATCATCAACCTGACCATGACCAACATTCGAACCGTCATGGGCTCGATGGACCTGGATCAGCTTCTGTCCAACCGCGACGTCATCAACGCGCAGCTTTTGCAGGTCGTTGACAATGCGACCGAGACGTGGGGTGTGAAGGTGACCCGCATCGAGATCAAGGACATTGAGCCGCCACGCGACATTGTCGACTCGATGGCGCGCCAAATGAAGGCGGAACGCGACAAGCGTGCCCAGGTTCTCGAAGCCCAGGGTTCGAGGGAGTCCGCTATCCTGAAGGCCGAAGGTGAGAAGCAGGCCGCCGTGCTTGAAGCCGAGGGCCGTCGCGAGGCCGCCTTCAAGGACGCCGAAGCGCGCGAGCGGGCAGCCGAGGCCGAAGCGAGGGCGACGACGCTGGTCAGCGATGCAATCGCCGACGGCAATGTGCAGGCCATCAACTACTTTGTCGCCAACAACTACATGAAGGCGCTTGAGAGTCTCGCGCAGTCGCCAAACCAGAAAGTTCTGATGATGCCGCTTGATGCATCGTCGATGATCGGCTCGCTGGCCGGTATGGCAGAGATCGCCAAGGAAGCTTTTTCGGATAAGCCGAACGGAAACGCCTCAGCGGCATCAAACCATTCGCCTTGGAGCGGCGGGTCGGCCTAGCGTTTCCGGGAACCAACAAAGGCCTGGCCCACGCCAGGCCTTTTTGTTGCCTCGACACATGTTGAACGACTAACTTGGA
>JBPCWB010000505.1:0-2534 GCA_051009955.1 Hyphomicrobiaceae bacterium
GGAGCCGCGCGGATGCCTACTTCGGAACTGAAGCGGATCACATTGCGCAACACCCGGCCTTTGCCTACTTCGCCGGACTTCCAGGCGAGCACGGGCTGAGTGGCGATCATTTCGCGACCTGGCTGACGGCCGGTAGCGGACAGTTGCACTGGGATCAACTCGCGGACGGATTTGGCATCAAGGCGCTGCCGGTTGGCCATTCGGGACGTGCGCCCGGTCTATGGGCCAAGGCCGATCTCGATCGTCTGCCCGATATTGCCGGACGCACCATCAATGCCTCGGCATTGGCGACGGCCGTTGCCAAGGAATTCGGTGCGGTGCCGGCGGCGGGCGATGACGGGGATTTGCGCGAAGTGCCGATGGGCATCACGGCTGCTGTTGCAGATGGGGTCACCAAGCACCACAAGGTTTGGTTCCCGGATGGCATTCATTGGCAGGGCTTGGCCCAGTCGTTTGGAATGCAGGCAGGACTGTGGCACGGGCTGTCAGACAGCGACCGTGCGATTATTTCCAGTTGTGCCTCTGAATCTTACCACCAATGTTTGGCGGAACATGACGCCCACGACAAAGCGGTGGCGCCGCATCTTTTCGCATCACAGGGCATTGCCCGACGGCCGCTGCCTGACGATGTCCGCAGGGCGATTGCCCATGTGGCGGAGGGTCTCGTTCTGCATGCTGCAACGCAACATGAAGCGACAGCAAATGTTCACGAAAGCTATATGCTGTTTCGCCAATCCTTTGTAGGTGACCCGCCAATCGGCGTGGCGGGGGCCCTGGTGTAACCAAATCCCCAACTGCATTCACGAAAAGTCTCGAATTTTCGGTACGTTGCCCTACAATTCGACGACCGCGGTTGAGTCGATCCTGACACGAGGGGCGATGCAGACACGTATCGGGACGTCATCCGATCAGGCATGCGCCGTCGGTTCGAGACTTGGAATGCAAACATCAAGGGAGACGTATTGATGTCGGAATATTTGGATGATGTGAAGCGGTATGCTGCGGACGCCAACGAGAAAGCCGTCGCCGGCATTGTCAAACACCTCGGCATCGCGCTGAAGAGCAAGGACGCATCACTGGTGTCCTGCTCGTCGAAGGACGAACTGGCACGGGTCCGAGACAGTTGGTGCAAGAAGAAGCTGGGCTTGAGCGACTCCGATGCCGACCTCGATAAGATGATTCAGGAGGTCTGCGAGACCATGAAAGGCGACCAGCGCAAGCATCGCGTCACCTTTTACTATCTGCTTGCCTCTAAATGCGGCAAGGTTGCCGATCTGGCCTGATCGCTACGCCGACCGAACTTCAAGTGCAGGGCTCCGGGTCCCGTGGGATCCGGAGCCCTGTCGTTCTTAGATCATGCTTTCGATATTGTTGGCCCTCAGCTCTTTGCCACTGGGCAAGCTTGCAGCTTGAGGCTTGAATACCGCGACGCTGCGGTCATCTTCTACAAAGCTCTCGCTGTCGGCCGCATCCCGCTATTATGACAGCAACACTGACCTAATTTGCGCTCTAACCGCTTTACCTCCATAAAGGGACTGTGAGCAGCAATCCGAGGTGATCCATGCCCAAGCGCGTTGCCAGTCTTGATAGCAAGTTCGATCTCGCGGACTCGCATCAAATTCTGACCGGTTCGCAAGCCATCGTCCGCCTGCTCCTCATGCAAAAGGAGTTGGACCGCCGCGCCGGTTTGAACACCGCCGGGTACGTCTCGGGTTATCGCGGCTCTCCGATTGCCGGTCTCGAGGGTGCCCTGTTGCGCGTCCAGACGATGCTCGAAGCCGCCGATATAAAGTTTCAGCAGGGTCTGAATGAGGACCTTGCTGCCACCGCCATCTGGGGGAGTCAGCAAGCAGAATTGCGCGGCGAAGGCAAGTTCGATGGCGTATTCGGGATGTGGTACGGCAAGGGACCGGGTGTCGACCGCAGCGGCGACGCTTTCCGCCATGCCAACCATGCGGGTTCGTCACGGCACGGTGGTGTCATCGCGCTGATGGGCGACGATCATACCTGCGAAAGCTCGACCACCGCGCATCAGTCTGAGTTCGCGTTCGTCGACGCCATGATGCCCATTTTTAATCCCGGCGGCGTCCAGGAGATTCTTGACTATGGTCTGCTTGGCTACGCGTTGTCGCGTTATGCGGGCGTTTGGGTCGGGTTGAAGTGCGTCAAAGACAATATCGAGTCGACAGCAACCGTCGATGGTCGCCTTGACCGGGCCAAGATTCGGATCCCGACAGACGAAGAGTTCCGAATGCCGGCTGACGGCTTGAACGTTCGCCTCGGTGATCAGGCGCTCGACAAGGAAGCGCGCCTGCACGACTACAAAATCGACGCCGTGCTTGCGTATGCGCGAGCCAACGGAATCGACAAGACTGTGATGAGCGGCGGGTCATCTGCCAAGGTCGGCATCGTATCGACCGGGAAAAGCTATCTCGATGTTCGCGGCGCGTTGGACCTTCTCGGAATTGATGAAGTCCGCGCCAACGAACTGGGGATACGCGTCTACAAAGTCGGCATGCCGTGGCCGCTCGAGC
>JBPCWB010000506.1:0-10510 GCA_051009955.1 Hyphomicrobiaceae bacterium
GCCCATGGCGGAGCGATGCGCCAGTGCGGTGACGTGTATATCCATCCGGCTTGATTTCGGCACGACTTTTCCCTTGCAACACTTACAAGCCAGACACATGCTGGACGGCGATGATGCTGATGAGGCCAGTTCGGAATTTTATGTGTTTTGTCCAGCAGTCGCCACTGCGCAGTGCTGTTGTGCTCGCTGTTGCGATTTTGCTCGCACAAGTGCCCCTGCTTGATGAGCAGGCACGCGCGCACCTGTGGTATCCCAAGGCCTGCTGCAACGATCAAGACTGCTTCCGAGCGACGCGTGTCGAGCATCTTCCCGATGGCAGCTTGCGCATTCATACGGACCATTTGAGTGTCATTGTGCCGCCGTCATATGAGAGTTTTCCGTCGCTGGACAATGATGCTCACGTTTGCGTGTATCGGGATATTCGCGGCAGATATCAGCCACGCTGCGTGTTTTTGCCGGGAATCGGATAGTTAATTTCCAGGACGACTGACTGGACGAGGCGAGTCGCTTGAGGACGGAGGCCGCGGGGGCCGCCGCAGCGGGCTCCAGCTGACGTGGACATCACTGCGTCGTGTCAGAATTTTATTGGAGCTGAACCGAAAAATACTCGATCACGTTTACGTATAGTGCACATAAGCCTGGCAGCTAATAGGCCTTGGGCTGAACAGTGCGTGATGGTAATATACAGTGCTGTTTTCTGAACTGGAGAGACGATAATGAGCACCGCACGCAAGCTTCTCATCGTTGACGACGACGAGGACCTTCGTGAGCCGCTGCGAGAGCAACTGGCACTGCATGACGAATTTGACGTCGATACCGCTGAATCAGCGGCCGCAGCGCTCGAGCAGACTAAGATGGAACGCTATGACCTGATGATTCTGGATGTCGGGCTTCCCGACATGGACGGCCGCGAAGCCTGCAAAGTTCTCCGCAAGTCCGGCTTCAAAGCACCGATCATCATGCTGACCGGTAATGACTCCGACGCTGATATGATTCTGGGTCTGGATGCCGGCGCCAACGATTATGTGACGAAGCCGTTCAAGTTCGCCGTCCTGCTCGCCAGGATCCGCGCCCAACTGCGTCAGCATGAGCAGAGCGAAGACGCCGTCTTCTCGCTGGGCCACTATACCTTCAAGCCTGCATCGAAGTTGCTGGTGGACGAGGCAGGCTTGAAAGTTCGCCTGACCGAAAAAGAGACTTCGATCCTCAAGTATTTGTATCGGGCCGGTGAAAAAGTGGTGACCCGCGATGTTCTGCTGCACGAGGTGTGGGGCTACAATGCCGGTGTGACGACGCATACGCTCGAAACCCACATTTATCGCCTGCGCCAGAAGATCGAACGCGACCCGTCGAACGCCGAGATCCTGGTCACAGAAACGGGCGGTTACAAGCTCGTTCCGTAGCCAACGGTCGCGTCGTCTAACGAACGCGCCGGATGCCCTGGTCGCCGAGCGAGTCGGTATGTCGGTGATGCTTCGGCCGACATGGCCGAGTGGCGCTGCACTGCAGCTGATCGCGCGACGTCTTGTTTATTGCCTTGGTTAGTCACGCGGCTTTGGCCACTTCGATTGGTCGGGGAGCAGCGGCTGGAAAGTTGGCCAACAGCCGTTACTCGGCTGGACAGCGGCTACCGAATCAAACGACATTTTTTTGAGTTCGTTGCGGAGCACCCGGTCGTGTGCTCAGCGCAAAGCGTCCTGTGTCAGTCATCAAGTGAAAACGTGCGAGATTGCAATGATTCAAGATCTTCTGACGGCGCAGCTGTCCCAATCCGCTTTGTTTGCGGGCTTGGCGCCCGCCCAGTTGCGCGAGATCGCGCGGCACGCAGAGAAGGTCATGTTTCACCCCGGCGAGAAATTGACGGTGTCCGGCCAGCCCAGTTCGCAGGCCATCCTCATCGTCGACGGCGAGTTGGACTGCCTCGACGGCGTTGGCAGTGACCTTGAGCGCTCCGGCAACCAGGCCGGTCTGGTGCTCGGTGAAATGGCCATGTTTATTGATGATTACGAGCACTCCGCAACGTTTGAAGCACGCAGTCCGACGAAAGCGGCGTTGATCAATCGAGATGCCATGCTCGCCCTGCTTTCGGCAGACCCGCAGTTGGCGGAGCATCTCGTGAGCAAAGTATCCGATCGACTAAGGAACCTTGTCGAAGAGATCCGCTCGGTCGAGCGAAACATGACCCGAGCGCAAGACCGAGCCAGTGCCCAGGCGTTGGCGATCGGGAAACGTCAGGCTCTTGCCAGCGAACATGGCAGGCGCGACGGCGATCAGCCGGCTGTTCATAGCGGCAACTGAACCGAGACAGGCGCACCGCTGCACCCCTCCCATTGCGTCAAGATGGCATAAGGAGAGACGGCACGGTTAAGCGCGTCAGGCTTGCCCAACAGTGAAATGATGAGTCCCGGCTCAACTTTGTTTACGGTCAGATTGCGCTTCTCAGCGATATGACGAAGGGCAAAATAAAAGCGCCCAACACTCGGGGGGAGAGAGTTGGGCGCAATAGCGCAATCTGCGCATGCACCGGGAGGGATACCGGTGCGCCAGATGAACATCGTCGGCTAGACGGGGGGCACTACCGATACAGGGTGATGTCATCTGTCTTTGATCATATAAGCGCAACAGTGCCCTTTTCAACAACAGGCAAAGCCTATGATCACGAAAATGTTACCGATTGTTTCAATCTTATCCACTGTGATTCTATTGGGAGTTGCATTCATGCAACCGTATTTTTGATCGATATTTGATGGTGATTCGCAGGTCGGCCCCGAAACTTTCCATACTTATATCAGTCACTTATCGTTCAGATCACTGCAACGAATCATTGCATCCGACGGAGCATTATTGTTTGAACGCATCCTGAAAGAACGTCTCCCGCTTAAATAGCTTCTTATCGAGCTTCTCTGGCCGCGAGAGACCCGAAACATCGACCCTCGTTTCCAATCCTTGCGCGTCAGATGTGATCCATCCGGCCAATTCCAACTGGGGCTGCCTCGTCAATATGACCGTAATTTGGCCAGGTGCATCCGGATCTTTATCTGTCAGCGTCAGCGAGACCGTCTCCGCACTTTCTTGAACTTCGATCACTCGGGCATCCCGCAGGATGTCGACTTCAGACCGGAGCAAAATGCGGAATGGAGTGTTATCCAGCTCGTACACATCCTCGTTGCGCAGATCCAAGTCCTGAATCGCCAGGAAGCGGCCATCCGATATGACGATCTTGCGACTAGGCTTGGCGTAGTCGAAGCGGAATTTGCCGGGCTTCTGGACGAAAAACTTGCCCGTTGTCTGTTTTTTGTCAGCGTCGACCTGAACAAAACGGCCACGCAGATTGGCCAGAGCGTTGAAGTAGTCGTTTACGATTGCAATGACGGTATTCTGCTGCTCGGTGACGGTTGGCCCGGCGTTCGTGGCGCCGGTCGACTGGACCTTGCTGTCCCATCCCGCGCCAACCGGGTTTGCCGGAGGTTTCTTCTCATCTTGCGCAGATGCCTGACCAACGGCGCCAAGCGCCATAGCTACCAGGCTCAGACCAATGATCGCTCCGCGCAGAAGACCACCAAAAGCCGACAAATGCATCGTCATATTTCTCGCTGTCTCATGTCTCAGGACGCCTGGTCCCACGTTTGGGATCTCGTAACAATGAGACCAGATCAGGGCGGTCGCGATCCGCACGTTTTGAGTGTAGCCTTCCTGCCAGAGCCCCACCCAGCGCAAAACGGCTACGGACGAACCTGCTCCGCTCTAAGGTAGTCGTTCGTATCCGACAAGCAAAAGCTTGCTCTGGCCAACGGCCCCTGTGGGCGAACTGCCAATAACCGGTTGAAATGATTTCGACACCCAGACTGGCGTTATCTGCCAGTCGCGCTGCCACGGCATGCTCGCCCGCACGGCGGGTCGGCTAGGCGGCGTGTGGCGCAGAAGCCAGGACCTCGCGCTTGCCAGCCTGGTTTGGCGGGGAGACGACCCCGCACTCCTCCATGCGATCGATCAGTCTTGCCGCTCGGTTGTAACCAATCGAGAGCTGCCGCTGGACATGGCTGATCGAGGCCCTGTTGTCCCGCCGCACGACATCGACAGCCTGCTCGTAGAGTTTCTGCTCGGCGGCCTGACGTGGATCCTGAGCAGGAACTGGCTCCGCTGGAGCTTGATCTGCCAGGCCGACAATGTAGTCCGGCCGGCATTGTGCCTTCAGGGAAGCCGTCACGGCCTCAATCTCTTCGTCGGAAACGAAAGGCCCATGGACTCGCGTCATGGGCAACCCGGCCATGGCAAACAGCATGTCTCCGTGACCAAGAAGCTGCTCGGCACCTTGTTCGTTCACGATGGTTCTGCTGTCGATCTTGGAGGCCACGCGGAAGCCGATGCGGGTCGGGAAGTTGGCCTTGATCGTCCCGGTCACGACGTCAACCGATGGCCGCTGGGTGGCCATGACCAAATGTATGCCGGCTGCCCGGGCCATTTGCGCGAGCCGCTGAACGGCCGCCTCGATTTCCTTGCCGGCGACGCACATCAAGTCTGCGAACTCATCAACCACCACCACGATATACGGCATCGGCTCGACGTCGAAGAGCCGCTCGTGGAACGTCGGCTGGCCCGTCACCGCATCGAACCCGGTTTGCACAGTCTGACGAATCGGCTGGCCGGTGCGCTGGGCATGTCGCACACGACTATTATAGGCGTCGATATTACGGACGCCGAGTTCGGTCATCCTCTTGTATCGCTCCTCCATTTCGCCGACGGCCCAATAGAGCGCCGATACCGCCGCGTTGGGATCGGTAATCACCGGCGACAAAAGGTGCGGAATGTCATTATAGGACGACAATTCCAGCATCTTCGGATCAATGATCAAGAGACGGCAATCCGCCGGCGACAATCGATAGAGAAGCGACATGATCATCGCATTGATGCCGACTGACTTGCCCGATCCAGTCGTGCCTGCGATCAGCAGATGCGGCATCCGCGCGAGATCGGCTACGACCGTGGTCCCATCGATCGCCTTGCCAAGTGCCAAGGGTAGAGCGGCATCGCAGTTGCGATAGGCATCGGTTTCCAGCAGCTCACGCAAGGTCACAGTCTCACGCTGCTGGTTGGGGATTTCGATGCCGATAACGTTGCGCCCGGGGATCACCGAAATGCGTGCGGATGGTGCACTCATGGAACGGGCAACGTCGTCGGCGAGCGCAATGATGCGCGATGATTTGATACCGCGTGCCGGCTCGAACTCAAACAGTGTCACCACCGGGCCGGGACGAATATTCTTGATCTCGCCCTTGACGCGGAAGTCTGCCAGTACCGACACCAGATGGTCACCCGCGGCGCGCAATGCTTCGCCGTCGTCGTGTTGGTCATGTCCGGTGGCCAGATGCTGCAATTCGTTCAGGCTGGGTCCACGATAGCGTGTGTTGGGTGGTGGAATATACGGTGCCTGCACAGCGGACTCTGGTTCTACCGTCTCCACCTGATCATCAAAGCCGGTTTCTTCGACTTCAATCACCGTCTGCTGCAGTGGGCTACCTGCAGGCCCGTTGGCCGGTGCAAAACGCCTGGCGATCTCCAGATCATCCACCATGCCAATGTTAGCGGTGTGCCCGCGTTCAGTTTGATGCCGTGGCGTCGCGTTACCATTGCGCTCGAGCGGCAGCCTGTGACCACTATCGTTCGGCGCGGTCGTCTCGGACCACGAGCCTTTGGGAAGCGGCCCCAAGGAAGGTTCAAAATCCCGGTGAACGGTTGGTCGTGGCGGCTCTTCCGAGTTGAATTGAGTTGGCTCGAGGTCCTGACGCTCGGCTTTGCGGCGCCAGCCCGCCAGCCAGTTCCGGCCACGGCGCGGTCGGTAAGCAATCTGACGGAGTGTTTCGCGATCAAGCCCGACAGCACAGGAGAAGGCCCAGAACCCGATGGTGAACAAGCCCATGCCGGCCAGGAAACCGAACAACGAAATGCGGAACTGGGCGATCAATCCAGCAAAGAAGTTGTAGATAACGTCGCCGGCAATCCCGCCATAACCATGATGGAAACTCCAAGCCTCAGAGACCGGAAGCGCCGAGCTGCCGCCGGAGATCGCCAGTAATGCCAACAAGCCCTGAAAAGAACGAACCTGAATGCGGTCGACTGTTGCCGACTTGATGAGCTCAACCCCCCACACGGTCAAACAGATCAGCGCGATGATCGCGCTCAGACCAAATATCTGCAGCAGTAGATCGGCCGCCGCCGCGCCAACCCAGCCCAGCAGATTGGACGTGCCACCCTCACTGGAATACGTCAGGCTGGGGTCGGTCGCTGTCCACGTCAAAAGCGACAGCCATAGGCCCGCGCATAACAACAGGGCCGCTGCGCCGGCGAGACGGCTGATCCAACCAATCAGGAGATCTTCGAGTGTGCGCGGGAGAAGCCGCTGCTGCTGAAGAAACAGTTGCCGCTGATCAATCTCTCGACCGCGAAACGCCATTACCATCTACTACACCACAACAAACGCGCTCTACTTTGATACGCCAAGTCTGGCTGCCGCTGACGGTCGGCAAGCCGTATTGGCCGGTCCACTCCCATCATCAAGGCATGCACCGATCCTCAAATCTAATCGGCCAATCTTTCAAAAGGGTTAGCGAACGGTTGCTGAGACGGGGACTTTGCTCAAATATGGCACAAATTAGGCAGAAGGTTCACGGTCATAGGACCTTCCGGCTAGTCGTCCAGTGCCTGATAAACCAGAGCGCGCAGAAGCTGGCGATACCTCAACCGCATTTGGCCCGGGCATGCTGCCAGGAAGACAACAGCCAAGTTTTCAATCGGGTCGACCCAGAAGTAGGTGCCATAAACCCCAGACCAATAAAAATCGCCGGCCGTACCGGCACTCGCGGCAATGCCGTCCTCTAGTCTCACTGCGACGCCGAGGCCAAATCCATAGCCGTCCGCTGCCGGGTCCATCGTATCGGCTATGCGGTTCTTGATGTCCGGGCCAAGATGGTCGGCGGTCATCAACTCCACGGTCTTGCGGCCAAGAATGCGCGCCTTGCCGGTCTGGCCGCCGTCCAACAGCATTTGGGCGAATACCATGTAGTCCGCTGCGGTTGATACGAGCCCGGCCCCCCCTGGCTGCCAATGGCGCCGACGACCGTCGACATGCAGAACTTGCGGTTCTTCGCCAGTCAAAGGGTCTTTGTCGAATGTTCGCGCATAGCGGCCGGTGTTCTCCTCGGCCAAGTCGAAACGCGTATCGCGCAGACCGAGTGGCTTGAAGATCTGGTTCTGCAGGGCCTGTCCCAGCGACCGCCCTGTCACGTGTTCGACCACAAAGCCGAGGACGTCGGTCGAGAAGCCATATTCCCAGGTCGTGCCCGGATCAAACAACAAGGGGCAATCGGCTAGCGTGGCCAGCATTTCATCCTTTGTCAGCAAACTCGGAGCGCTGGCCGAGGAGCCTGGATAGCGGTCATGGATCGCGGAAGTTCCCCGGTTTTGGTAAGTGAACCCGGATGTATGCCGCAACAGATCCTGGATCGTTGGCTGCTGTTTGGCCGGACGGGTCTCCAGCCCGCCATTGCTGCTGATTTCGCCAACGCGCAGTTCGTCCAATTCCTTGAGATAGTTCCCGACAGGATCACCCAGCAGCAGTTGCCCCTGTTCAAACAGCTGCAGGGCTGCGACGGACACGATCGGCTTGGTCATCGATGCAATCGAGAACAGGGTGTCGACCGTCATCGCCTCTTTGGCGGCTGCATTGCGATAGCCAAAGGCTTCCAGAAAGGCCAATTGCCCGTGCCGTTGAATCGCGATGACACAGCCGGGGATGCGGCCTGCATCGATTTCACGGCCGATCGCCTGGCGAAGAAGATCGAAGCGTCCGGAAGCAAACCCGATGTCCTCCGGCTTAACGGTTGCGATTGGTTCCCTGTGCTTCTGTGCCTTTTGCCTGGCCATGTATGCCTCTCAGATCCGCCCCGTGGCGCAATGGACCCTTTGCGCCGATGCTGAGATCACAGTATCGAACGACCGCGACAGAACAAGGGGCCCTGCTGTCGGTTGATGACGACAGGGCCCCGGAAACTTCTTACGTACTGTGGATAGGAAGCGTCAAACGCCGATCAGGACGCGGCCAGATCGTCTTCCGGATTGGCGCTGACCTTGTGGATCGACAAATCGGCACCGCGGGCTTCATCCTCTTCGGCCATCCGGAACCCGAATGCCCTGTCGACGATTGTGAACACCACGTAGCCGGCTGCAAATCCGGCGGCGGCGCCCATCGCGCTGCCGAAAATCTGCCCGAACAGGCTGACACCACCGATGCCCCCGAACGCCTCGAGGCCGAAGATCCCGCAGGCAACACCACCCCAAACGCCACACAACCCGTGCAACGGCCAGACGCCGAGGACGTCGTCGATCTTCCAGGTGTTCGATGCCATCTGGAACAAGTACACGAAGATAACGCCTGCGACGGCGCCAGTGATCAACGATCCAATCGGATGCATCAGATCTGATCCGGCGCACACCGCGACGAGCCCCGCTAGCGCACCATTATGTACAAAACCCGGGTCGTTCTTGCCGGCAATCACGGCCGCCAGAATGCCTCCAGCCATGGCGAGCAACGAATTCATTGCAACCAGCCCGGAGACGCCTTCGAGGGACTGGGCGCTCATGACGTTGAAGCCAAACCAGCCGACGCACAACAGCCAGGAACCCAGCGCCAGCCACGGGATCGATGACGGCGGAATTCCGGCAACGCCTGACCTGGAATAGCGCCCCTTGCGGGCACCTAGCACCAACACGGCCGCCAGCGCAGCCCAGCCGCCAAACGCGTGGACCACGATCGATCCCGCGAAATCATGGAAGTCGGCGCCGAAGATGCCACTGAAGATGCCGCTCTGGATGGCAAAATTCCCATTCCAGACAATGCCCTCGAACAGCGGGTAGCAGATGCCGACCAACATCGCGGTTGCGACGCACTGCGGCAGGAACTTTGCCCGCTCGGCAATGCCGCCGGAAATGATGGCCGGTATCGCCGCAGCAAACGTGCAGAGGAAGAAAAACTTCACCAGACTCAAGCCGTTGCCATCGAATCCGGCGGCACCGCCGGAAATGTCCTTGGCGCTCAGCAGGAACGTGACACCGTAGGCGACGGCGTAGCCGATGAAAAAATAGACCACCGTCGAGATCGCAAAATCGACCAGAATCTTGCAAAGCGCATTGACTTGATTCTTCTTGCGCACGGTACCCACCTCGAGAAATGCGAAGCCGCCATGCATTGCGAAGACAAGGATAGCCCCCATCAGGAGAAAGAAGACGTCTGCCCCCGGTTGAACTTTGTCCATGAACCCTTAGCCTCTTGTGTTCCGGCAGCGCGGCGAGACCACGGTTGTTGGGCGCGACGCTGCTCGTTTTGATGGCAATCGCTTGCGATTGCATCCTGTTGCTTGCTGCAAGGGCTAGAAGATCAAGAACTGTGCCAGTTGGTTAATAATTGTTTACGCATTGATAACGCATGATTTTTTTCATCTGCCGGTTTCGGCGGGCAAAAAACCGCGATGAAAATTTACGCACCCAGGTTTGTCGCACTGATGAAATTATGGGCAATCTGCGGAGCCTGCTCGGCCGTTGGCGGCAATTGTGTCGCTGCAATCGAGGCTTTGCGCGCATATCGCCTGTTGGTCCCCCCGCGCAATTGCGCCATATAAGGCGCATGAGCACGGCAATTCCCATTTACAAAATGAACGGCCTTGGAAATGAGATCATCGTGGCGGATCTGCGCGGGTGCAGCATTTCGCTCGATGGTGCTCAGGCGCGCGCGATTGCGGACCATCCGCGCACGCATTTCGATCAATTGATGGCACTTGAACCGGCCCGCGTGACCGGAAGCACGGCCTTTATCCGAATCTTCAATACCGACGGATCGGCCGCCGGTGCCTGTGGCAATGGCATGCGTTGCGTTGCCAAGATCACCGGCGACGGCAAGACCCCTATGCGGTTCGAGACCGAGGCCGGACTGTTGAACGTTTCCTTCGGCGCGGCGGACGTCATCACGGTCGACATGGGGCAGCCGAAGTTCTCCTGGCAGGATATTCCGCTGCGGGACGAGTTCCAAGATACGACACGGATCGAGTTGCAGGTCGGGCCGATTGATGCGCCGCTCCTGCATTCGCCGTCCGTCTGCAGCATCGGAAACCCGCATGCCGTGTTCTGGGTTGCCGATGTCGGAACCCACGCCCTTGAGAAATTCGGACCGATGCTCGAGAATCATCCGCTTTTTCCCGACCGCGCCAACATCACGGTTGCTGAAGTGATCTCCCCGGAGCATGCGCGGGCGCGGACGTGGGAACGCGGCGCCGGTCTCACGCGGGCTTGCGGATCGGCGGCCTGCGCGGTCGTCGCGTGCGGCGCTCGCATCGGCGATCTGCAGCGCAAAGCCACGGTGACCGTTCCTGGCGGCGACCTGCAGATCGAATGGACGCCCGATGACCATATGCTAATGAGCGGGCCCGCCGAGTTGGAATACCAGGGCAGCGCCCTTGTGGGT
>JBPCWB010000507.1:0-5465 GCA_051009955.1 Hyphomicrobiaceae bacterium
CCGCACAGGAAAGCGCGGATTCCCTGATGCCGGCCATTCAAGGCGGTGCCAACTTTATTCTGCATGCCGCCGGCTGGCTCGAGGGTGGTCTTGTGATGGGATACGAGAAGTTCATCATCGATGCGGATCATCTCATGATGATGCATCGCTTCCTCGAAGGTATCGCCTTTGATGACAATGGATTTGCCATGGATGCCTTCCGAGAAGTCGGTCCCGGAAACCACTTTCTCGGCTGTGCCCACACGATGCGCAACTACGAAACTGCGTTCGTCAATCCAAAGCTCACCGACAGTGAATCGTTCGAGCAGTGGGTCGAGAATGGCGAGAAGGATATTCAGAAGCGCGCCCATGAACTCTGGACGTCGATTCTGGCAGGTTACGAGGCCCCGCAGCTCGACCCGGCGGTTGACGACGCACTCAAGGCCTATGTCTCAGAGCGCAAGGACTCGATGCCGGACGCCTGGTATTGACCCGGCAGCGCGCCGCGCTAGCGGTTGTGAATAAGGTCTGGTAGTCGCTCGGCGTTGGCTTGCCATGCAGCGCTGTATTCGAGCACACGCGCCGTCTCGGAGGCGATCTCGGCGCCGCAATGCCGCGCGAGCAGATGTAATGTCATGTCGATTCCAAGGCTGACACCGCCGCCCGTCAAGATGGGTCCGTCATCAACGATGCGGGCGTGCTGCACGTTTGCGACGGTGCTATCTGTTGTCATCAAATCGAGCGGGCTGGTCTCTCCCGGAAAGACCTCCGATTTGGTGGTTGCCACTCGATCTTTCAGCAATCCGGCTGCTGCGAGGATCATGCCGCCCGTGCATACCGATGCGACCGTTTGCTCGGTGTTTGCGGCGGCGTTGATGAACGCGAGTGTGCGCGCGTCATTGCAGACATCGACCCAGCCCGGTCCGCCAAGCACCATCAGGATATCGAACGTCGCGCAATCGTCGAAGCCGTGATCGGCCACAAGCCGCAGCCCGTTGGCCATGACGACTTCTCCAACGTCTTTGGCGACGACGAAGAATGCCAAGTCTGGAGCGACGCGTTTTGCCATTGACAGAACGCCATAGGTGGCGCCGATATCAATGGGTTCGATGCCGTCGTAGGCGAGGATCGCGAACGTCGTCATGGCGCCCTCCTTAGTAGAGCCCGCGCTTGGCCATCACTTGCGTTTGCCGATCGTTCTCATCGTTCGTCAGCCCGGCGCAATGAGCCATCAATATTTCGGCGTAGCTGGGCAGTTGCGAGCGATCGATGTGCCGCGTTGGGTCCCAAAGCTTTGAGCGAATGAAGGCCTTTGGACAGTGCATGAAGGCCTCCTTGATGGTGACGAGAAGGCCGACCTTGGGCGCGCGTCCCTGCATCGCACAGACTTCGAGCAGTCGTGCGTCGTCCGTGATCTTCGCCGTACCGTTGATCCGCAATGTCTCGTCCATTCCGGGAACGAGAAAGATAAGTCCGATCGCGGGGTTCTTGAACAGGTTCGTCAGCGTATCGAACCGGTTGTTGCCGACGCGGTCCGGGATCAGAAGATGCGTGTTGTCGAGGATCTGCACGAAACCCGGCGGATCGCCTCGCGGCGTGATGTCGGCGCCACCGTCGCCCTGAGTGGCCAGGACGCAGAACGGCGACAGCTCAATGATGGCCCGGCAGTTTTGGTCGAGCGCGTTCAGGACTTTGTCCGTGGCGCGGCTCATCGGGGCGTGATGAATGGCGCGCAGGGCAGGCTCGTCTTCAATGTAACTGATGTCATTCGGGAGCATGGCGGGTTCCTTGCAACGGCTTGGCCGTCATCAGTTTAGTCTGAGAACCTGCAAAAGCGAATATGCGATCGACCAAGAACGTCGAGTGGCGCCGGCGGACGGGTCGCCGATCAATCACTTTGCGGATCGCAGCCGAAGGGCTAGCGTATCCCCAACACTCACGAGAAAGGTGCCGAGGGAGGATGTGGCGATGAAAGTCGGGATCTTCATTACCAATCAGCAGAAGCTCTCCGCCGACATGGTGAGCCGCTTGAATGATCAGATCGAGATGCTCAAACTGGCGCGCGACCGCGGCTGGGACAGTGTCATGTTCGGTCAGCACTACTTGAACGAGGGCGACAACCAGCAACTGCAAATCGTACCCTTTCTTGCGCGGATGGCGGCGGATGCCGGCCATATGCAGCTTGGGCTGGGAATCCTGCTGCTCAATCTGCACAACCCCGTTTATACGGCTGAGACGGTCGCGAGCCTCGACATAATCTGCCGTGGCAATTTCATTTTCGGCATCGGTCTTGGTTACCGTGACGTCGAGTTTGATGCCTTTGGTGTGCCCAAGGGGCAGCGCGTCAAGCGGTTTGAGACGTATCTCGACCTCGTTCAGCGCCTTTGGACCGAGGACAGTGTCAGTTACGACAGCCCGGAATGCAAACTCGACAATGTTCGGATGAACATTCGGCCGGTGCAGCATCCGCGGCCGCCGATCTGGATTGCCGCCAACAATGATCCGGCGATCAAGCGCGCTGCGCGCCTGGGCGATTCCTGGTTCATCAATCCGCATGCCGCCATCGATACGATCCGGCGGCAAATGGATGTCTATCGCCAGGAGCTTGATAGTCTCGCCAAGCCATTTCCGGCGGAACTGCCAATTGTGAAAGAGGTATTCTGTGCCAAGGACCGTGCGACCGCCTTGGAACTGGCCGGCCCCTATCTCGAAGGCAAATACAGGGACTATGCGACCTGGGGCCAGGACAAGGTGTTGCCTGGGCAGGAGGATTTCACGCAGTCATTCGACAAGCTCTCTCAGGGACGTTTCATACTTGGCTCACCGGAAGACTGTTACGAACAGCTCAAGCCCTATTGGGACGAGTTCGGCGTGAACCATCTACTCATTCGAACCAACTGGGCTGGCATGCCGCTCTACAATTCGCTGTCGAGCATCCGTCTCATTTCGGATGAACTTCTGCCGGCCTTGAGGAAGGTTTGAGCGGTTGGATGCGCCCCGTCGGATTGTTTGGCAGCACTGAATTTAGGGGCACCAAATCGCTCGTGTCGTCTTTGCGTTGGGACGGTCACTTTCTATCAAGTGACGGCGAGGTCTCTCGCGGTCTGTCATCGTCGGCTTCTTTCCAGACTGTCTAAGACAAATCGACGAAGTGAGCAGCGGTGGCCCGGCGGCGCGAGAATCCGGCTCTATCCGCCCTATCGTCTTTAGATCTTACAACGGCTTGACGTCATTACCTTCTTGTGGACGGTGATCGTTTGTGATGATTGTCTCTTGCGCGAGTGCGTAACAATCCCGATGTGCCGATTCGGACGATTCTCACCGCGAGGTTAGGCTTATGACTGCAACCTCACCGTTGGCCCTCCATGTTCCAGAGCCCGAATGGCGTCCCGGTGACCTGCCAGATTTTTCAGGTGTTGATATTCCGCGGGCCGGGACGGTGCGCCGGCCGGAGATCGACGAAGATCCCGAGAACATGCGGGATCTCGCGTTTACGATTATTCGCGTGCTCAACCGCGATGGCGAAGCCGTCGGGCCATGGGCCGGAACCCTGACGGCGGATGAGCTCAAGGAAGGTTTGCGCCACATGATGCTGCTGCGCGCCTTCGATGCGCGCATGTGGAACGCCCAGCGTCAGGGCAAAACGTCATTCTTCATGCAGCATCTGGGGGAAGAGGCAATCAGCACGGCGTTCCGTCGCGCACTCAACGATGGCGATATGAACTTCCCAACGTATCGTCAGGCTGGCCTGCTCATCGCCGGCGATTATCCGATCCTCACAATGATGAACCAGATCTTCTCCAACGACGAAGATCCCTTGTTCGGGCGGCAAATGCCGATCCTCTATTCGGCGAAAGACTACGGTTTCTTTTCTGTCTCGGGGAATCTTGGGACACAGTTCATTCAGGCAGTCGGGTGGGGCATGGCCTCGGCGATCGCGGGTGACACCAAGATATCGGCCGGCTGGATCGGCGACGGCTCGACGGCTGAGAACGATTTTCATGCAGCATTGGTGTTTGCATCGACCTACAAGGCACCCGTGGTCCTGAACATTGTCAACAATCAATGGGCGATCTCGACTTTTCAAGGTATCGCCAAGGGAGGCTCTGGAACCTTCGCGGCGCGGGGACATGGTTTTGGAATTCCCTCTCTGCGTGTTGATGGGAATGACTATCTAGCCGTTCATGCGGTTGCGAAATGGGCTGCGGACAGGGCGCGGCACAATCTCGGACCGACGCTGATCGAGTACGTCACCTATCGCGCCGGCGGCCATTCAACATCCGATGACCCCTCGGCTTATCGGCCCAAGGAAGAAGGCGATGCCTGGCCGCTGGGCGATCCGATCCTGCGCTTGAAGACTCACCTGATCACGTTGGGGGCGTGGTCCGAAGATCGCCACAAGCAGTCAGAGGCCGAAGTCATGGACGAGGTCATGGAGGCGCAGAGGAAAGCCGAAGCCGTCGGCACGCTGACCTCCGGTAATGCGCCATCGCCGCGCGACATGTTCGAGGACGTCTATGCGGAGATGCCGCCGCACCTGATTCGCCAGCGACAGGAAGCGGGGTACTGAACATGGCCCGCATGACAATGATTGAAGCCATCCAGAATGCGCACGATCTGGCGATGTCGCGGGACGAGCGGGTTGTAGTTTTTGGCGAGGATGTTGGTTTCTTTGGCGGCGTTTTTCGGTGTACGGCCGGTCTGCAAAAAAAATACGGAGCGCAAAGGTGTTTCGACACGCCAATCAGCGAATCCGGAATCGTCGGCTCGGCCATCGGCATGGCGGCCTACGGGCTGAGACCGTGCATCGAAATCCAGTTCGCCGACTACATGTATCCGGCCTACGATCAGATCGTTTCTGAAGCCGCTCGTATTCGCCATCGCTCGGGCGGTGATTTCACCTGTCCGCTGGTCATTCGCATGCCGACGGGTGGCGGCATTTTCGGTGGCCAAACCCATAGCCAGAGTCCCGAGGCGCTGTTGACGCACGTGTCGGGGCTCAAGACCGTCATTCCGTCGAACCCCTATGACGCAAAAGGATTGTTGTCGTCTGCGATCGAGTGTCCGGACCCGGTCATTTTTTTGGAACCGAAACGGCTCTATAACGGGCCGTTCGATGGTCATCACGACCGGCCTTTGACACCCTGGAAGCAGCATGAGCTAGGAGACGTTCCAGAGGACTACTATACCGTTCCGCTTGGCCAGGCTGCGATTCGTCGAGAAGGCGGCGATGTCACGATCCTGGCCTACGGCACGATGGTCTATGTGGCCCAGGCGGCTACCAAGCAAACCGGAATCGATGCCGAGATTATCGACCTGCGCACCTTGCTGCCGCTTGATCTGGATACCATTGCAACGTCGGTCAAGAAGACCGGCCGCTGTGTCATCGTTCACGAGGCGACCCGAACATGCGGGTTTGGAGCGGAACTCAGTGCAATCGTGCAAGAAGAATGCTTCTATCATCTCGAGGCGCCCATCAAGCGCAT
>JBPCWB010000508.1:0-8252 GCA_051009955.1 Hyphomicrobiaceae bacterium
ACCACACGTCGATGCGCCAGAAATCGTCGGCCGTCGGCCAATAATAGACAACCGTTGCGACAGCGGCCGCGATGGCAGCGACATGCGCCGTGCGCACAAAACCAGCCTTAAGCCAACCGGGTTGCCACGTTGCCAATCCTGCAAAGGCAGCCGGGACAGCGTAAATCGCGGCCCACAGTAAGCCGTCGGGATCATTGTATTGCACTGCCGCAAACAGGATCATCAATAGGCAGAGCACACCGTTCAGATATCGCATAGCTCGTTCTCAGTATCCGCTGGCCGATAGACACCAGTATCAGAACAGATATGATCGGTGGAAGATAATATCTCAACCTGCATCCCCGTCGCGGTAGTCAAAATCGATGACGTAATGCGCTGTCCAGCGTCAGCGAAGGCCACAATATGACCGTCAATTTTTCCACGACTGACACACTGCAAGACAGTAATCTCGCAGACTTGCATTACTTGCAGCAGTTCGCCGTGTCCTACGAATTTCCGGTCGTTTTCACTGAGGATTTGTTCAACGCTGACAATCTGACGTTGCGTGACGCCCTGCTCCGGCTTGAACCGGAGAAACGGCATAAGTGCCTCGTGTTTTTGGACCAGGGACTCAGTTCGGCGCAGCCGGGTTTGGTTCAACGCATCAAATCGTATGCCGGCCATCACAGTCAGCACATCGATCTTGTGGCGGATCCAGTCCTTGTTCCAGGCGGCGAGAAAATTAAGTCTCATCTGCATTTTGTCGAGGATATGCAACGCACACTATATGAGCACCACATTGATCGACATTCCTATGCAATTGCAATTGGTGGTGGCGCAGTCCTCGATGCGGTTGGTTTGGTGGCTGCAACAACCCATCGGGGCGTTCGCCACATCCGTGTGCCAACCACCGTTCTGTCGCAGAATGACTCAGGCGTTGGCGTCAAAAACGGTATCAATCTCTATGGTCAGAAGAATTTTGTCGGGACGTTCTCGCCGCCGTTTGCCGTGCTGAACGACTTGAGTTTTGCCCTGAGTCTTGGCGAGCGCGACAAGATTGCCGGAATCGCTGAAGCCGTAAAGGTCGCTTTGATCCGCGATCGCGCATTTTATGATTGGTTGGAACGCAATAGCGATGCACTGGCGATTTTCGAACGCGGCGCGATGGCCAAGATGATCCGCCGCTGCGCGGAACTTCATATGCGCCAGATTGGCCAGGGTGGCGACCCATTTGAGTCGGGCAGTGCCCGTCCACTCGACTTCGGTCATTGGTCTGCCCACAAACTCGAAGGTATGACAAGCTATCATGTCCGGCATGGCGAGGCAGTTGCGATCGGCATTGCGCTCGACAGTCGGTACTCCGTCCTCAAGGGGCTGCTGTCACCCGGGCTGGACGAGCGGATTTGCATTCTCCTTGAGCATATCGGTTTCAAGCTGTGGCATCCGTTGCTGGAGAAGAAATCAGATGTCGGCAATCTGGTGCTTGTCGACGGTCTTCGCGACTTTCGTGAACATCTCGGCGGCGAACTGACCATTACGCTGCTGGAAGATCTCGGGGTCGGCGTCGAAGTCCAAGAGATGAATCTGGATTTGGTTGCCCAGTCCATTTCTTGGCTCAAGGCAAGGCAGGTCGTTTGATGTGGATTGACGGGCACCGCGACTTTGGCCACCTGACCTACTGCACGAATATCCATGCTGGCGAAGACTGGCCTGACGTTATCGGGAGTTTGCGTACGCACGTGCCGGCGATCAAGACAGCACTCTCGCCGAGTGGTGATTTCGGTATTGGTCTGCGCATCGGTGGCGCTGCGGCGGAGGCATTGAAGACGGCAGCCAATATGGAGGAGTTGCAGTCCTTCCTGGCTGACAGCGGCTGCACGGTGGTGACCTTCAATGGCTTTCCGTTCGGCGCGTTTCATGGCCAGAAAGTCAAAGAGGACGTCTACAGTCCGGACTGGAGTACCGACGTTCGCTTGGCTTACACCAATGCGCTTGCAGATTTCATGGTTGCGTTGCTGCCCGACGACGAGGCCGGCAGCATTAGTACGGTGCCCGGGACTTTCAAGGAATGGGTGCCGGGTCGGGTCGAGCCCATCGTCGCGAACCTCATCGATCACGTCGCCTATTTGGTCGACACGAAGCAGCGCACCGGCAAGATGATTGCTTTGGCATTGGAGCCTGAACCGTGCTGCATGCTGGAGACCATTGCCGAGTCCGTGACCTTCTTTGAAGAACACATTTTTGCGCCGACCGGGATCGACCGGTTGATGCGGCAGACGGGACTGTCTCGCGCTGATGCCGATGCTGCAATGCATGCGCACATCGGCCTTTGCTACGATGTTTGCCATGCGGCCGTCGAATACGAAGACCCCAAGCAAAGCCTCGAAGACTTGCGTTCCGCGGCAATTGCGATTCCGAAGTTGCAGCTCAGCTCCGCGCTGCGCATTCTCAATGTCGACGATGCCAAGTTGGCCGAGTTGAAGGAGTTCGACGAGCCGGTTTATCTCCACCAGGTCATTCAGAGTGACTCGCGCGGTCTTAGTCGATTCAAGGATCTGCCCGATGCGTTTGCCAAGGCCGAAGCCGCAATGGGCAGCGAGTGGCGTGTTCATTTTCACGTGCCGATCTTTCTTGAGCGGCTGGAAAAATTCGATACTACACAGTCGTTTCTGCGCGACATACTCGCGTTACACCGGAGCGATCCGATTTCGCCGCATCTGGAAGTCGAAACGTACACATGGGATGTGTTGCCGGCGGAATATCGCAATGTGCCTGTGAGTGAGGCGATCGCGCGTGAGATGGCGTGGGTCAGGGATCAGCTCACGCAATGACATTCGATGTTGCTCTCAAACTCGGTCGCGTTTCCAATCTCCCCACCGTGTGGACCAATTCGCTTGCTGCGGCTGTGCTGGTCGGTGGGGCGGCGAGTGATTGGCGCATTTGGATTCTCATTTTGGCAATGTCGCTGTTCTACACGGGTGGCATGTTCTTGAACGACGCCTTTGACGCCGACATCGATGCTGTCGAGCGACCGGAACGGCCGATACCGTCGGGCCAGGTCACCAGGCAGACGGTCTACGCTCTCGGCTTTGCGATGCTGGTCGCCGGCATTGTTGTCGTGCTTCTCATTGCTTCTGCGACACCTTCAATCGCGCTGATGTGGCCGTTGCTCAGCGCCGTGGCGCTTGCGGGCATGATTGTCTTCTACAATTGGCACCACAAGTCCAATCCGTTGAGCCCGTTCATCATGGGGCTCTGCCGCGTCCTCGTGTACGTTTCCAGCGGCCTTTGTTTCGTCGCTGTGCTGCCCGGTCAGTTGTGGATCGGATGCTTGATTTTGTTGTGCTACCTGATCGGGCTCACCTACGTGGCGAAGCAGGAGAATTTCGGCAAGGTGGAAAACATGTGGCCGCTGGCGTTCCTCGCAGCGCCGTTGGCTTATGGGCTTGCGTCCCTCGGCGGGCAACCGCTGGTGGGTCTCTTCGTTGTTCTTCTTGCTGCCTGGATCGGCGTTGCCTTGTGGTTGATCAATCGGCGCCAACCGGGTGATATTCCGCGCGCCGTGATCAGCTTGATCGCTGGCATTTCGCTCTTGGATGCGATGCTCATTGCCAGTGCAGGCGCAGTGGTCGCCGCACTGGTTGCCGTTGCCGGATTTGGTTTGACATTGTTTCTGCAGCGCTTCGTGTCCGGGACGTGAGTGTCCGCAAATTGGTCGCCCTGTTTCAGTCCCAATTGCCCGCGGCTATGTGAAGACATGCGCCAGGACCAATTCCTTGAAGGCCGTTGCCGCGACCGGACCGTCAGGCAGGAGTTCGGGTCGGGATGAGATCACAAGTGGACCGTGAGCACTGTCGTCCGTCGGGCGACCATGCGATCCTTTGACCAAGGTCGTGTCTTTGAGCGAAATGACGTCGAGCAACTGACGCATGCCGAGCTTGCGCTTGGCGAGCCGCCAGCCGATGGACAGCATCGGCCAACGAATCTCCGGATCGACGAAGAGTTCGACGGGGTCGTAGCCAGGCTTTCTGTGAATGTCGACGGTCCGGGCATAGTCGGGAGCCTTGGCATCGTCCAACCAGTAGTAGTAGCTGAACCACCGATCTGCGTCTGAAATCGCGACCAGTTCACCCGAACGACTATGATCGAGACCGGCGGCGCGTTTGCCGTCTTTGCCGAGAACGCTCTCGACGCCGTCGAGCCCCGCGATCAGTGACCTGACGTCGTCCAAGGGAACCGTCGGCCGGACGTAGATATGGGCGAGCTGATGATCGGCGACTGCAAACGCATCCGATGCGCCGGCATCGAGCTGCTCCCGGCCATGTTCTTCGACGCGCACGCGCAGGAGGCCAGCTTCGCGGAGCGCCCGATTGATGTGCACGGCATCGCGTGTGGGCGTAATGCCATACTCGGATACAATGATAATTTCGCGGCCGTCTGCCTCCGCCGCCTCGATCAATTCTCCGCAGACGCCGTCGATCTCGCTCAAGTCTTGGATCAGTCTCGGATGATTGAGATCGGGACCGAGGCGCTGCAGATTGTAGTCGAGATGCGGCAGGTAAGTGAGCGCCAACGTCGGGTTGCGGGTTTTCATGACGTCGATGGTCGCGCGACCGATCCATTCGCTGGACGTGATGTCGGCCGCCGGCCCCCAAAATTTGAACAGCGGAAACTGACCGAACTTCTGGTCGAGTTCGTCGTGTAACTCGGCCGGGAAGGCGTAGTGATCGGGGATCTTGCGGCCGTCCGCCGGATACATCGGCCGTGGCGTCGCACTCCACTCCGCCGTGGCATACATGTTGTACCACCAGAACATCTTTGCGGTCGTAAAGTCGGCGTTACGGGTGCGTCCGGCGTCCCAGATTTTTTCGCCACCAATGAGATGGTTTGACTGCCGCCAGAACCAGACTTCGGCGAGATCACGGAAATACCAACCATTGGCGACGGCGCCGTGTACCGACGGCAATGCACCCGTAAGGAGTGTCGACTGTGTCGTGCATGTGACTGCCGGCGTTGTCGTGTTCAGCGCGCGAAGGCCACCGCGGTCAGACAGCTTTTTGATGTTTGGGGTATGCACACCGACTAGATCGGGCGAGAGGCCAACAACCAGGATGACGAGTGTCTTTTTCATGTGATCGGCCGAGCCCTTTGATCGCTGAACTGTGTTGCACTGCGCTGCAACGCGAATGCTGCATAGCAGGCGCCTTGAACTAATGCCACTAAGATGCGATCGTGATCCGGATAGAGAAATTCATGGGGTGAGAGAGGTCTCGATGTCGGACGCGGCGGTTGCACAGATCAAGGTTTGGCTGGACCGATGTTTGACGACAGAGCAAATGGAATGGCTCGACGGCCAGCTCGACAAAATTGTTGCTGAGCCAACGCCACGCAACATTCAAATTGCATTCGGAATGGTGCCGCGCAAGCTCGGAAAAGCGGATCTAGGCTTGAGCGAAAGCGAATTGCGGGCCGCGCTTGAGGTGAGGCCAGGATGGTGTCCGCAGTACTGGAGCGTCGATGTTGCCGCGCGGGTCCTCATTCTCGTGTCGGCCGGAACGGCAACAAACAACTTTGCCGAGCAATTCATTTCATTGTGCCGCCTCGCTGATGTCGCCGAGGCGGTTGCGCTCTATAATGGTCTGCCGTTGTATCCCGAGCCGGCGAAGCTGGAGGCGCAGGCCGGCGAGGGGCTTCGCACGAACATGCGATCGGTGTTCGAAGCCATTGCACATAACAACCCGTTCCCGCGCGAGCAGTTTGATGAGAACCGCTGGAATCACATGGTCCTCAAGGCTTTGTTCGTCGACAGTCCCCTTTATCCGATTCAAGGCGTCGACGATCGGGCAAATCCTGAACTTGCACGCATATTGAGCGATTACGCGCATGAGCGCTGGGCGGCGGCGCGGCCGGTCACGCCTGAACTCTGGCGCTGCGTCGGACCATTCGCCGAAGGGGCCTTGCTGCAGGATCTCGAGCGTGTAATCAGCGAGGGTGGAAATTTGGAGAAGCAGGCCGCCGCGCTGGCACTGCGCGTCAGTCCGGCACCGGAGGCCAAGGATCTATTGGCGCGCATACCGGCCGAGGCTGCTGCCGCCGCGGAAGGTCAGATCACCTGGGACTCTATTGGTCAGGCCCATGCTCAACAGACATAGTGATGGTTGGGCTGGAGAGAACCATACCGAAACATGGGACGCACTGAGGAAGACGCAGTTATGATGTTTATTGACCCGCACACGCACATGATTTCCCGGACCACAGACGACTACGAGGCGATGGCAGCCTCGGGTGTGGTTGCAGTGATCGAGCCGGCATTCTGGGTCGGTCAGCCGCGCACGCATGTCGGTACTTACATCGACTACCTGTCGGCCATTATCGGCTTCGAGCGATTTCGTGCCGGCCAGTTCGGCATTCGGCACTACTGCACGATTGGTCTCAATTCAAAGGAAGCCAACAACGAGGGCCTCGCCGAAGAGGTGATGGAAATCCTGCCGCAATTCGCACTCAAGGAGGGCGTCGTTGCGATTGGCGAGATCGGTTACGATGAGCAGACGAGCTTGGAGGACAAATATTTCCGTCTGCAGCTGGAACTAGCGAAGGAGCTCGACCTTCCGGTTATGATTCATACGCCGCATCGCGACAAGAAACGTGGCACGACCCGATCGATGGACGTATGTGAAGAGCACGGAGTGGATCCGAAAAAAATCGTCGTTGACCACAACAATGAAGAGACGGTCCGCGAAGTACTCGATCGCGGTTACTGGGCGGCGTTCTCGATTTATCCAAGTACGAAGATGGGTAATGTGCGGATGGTCGAGATACTACGTCAGTACGGAGCCGAGCGAATTATCGTTGATTCGGCCTGTGACTGGGGAATCTCGGAGCCACTCGGAGTTGCGAAAACCGCGAAGCTGGCGTTGGAACGCGGAATTCCGGAGGAACAAGTGCGCCTAGCGACGTACCAGAATGCGCTCGATGCTTATGGTCAAAGTGGGCAAATGAATGAGCAGGACTGGCTCAATCCGCCAGCAATTGATCAACGCACAGTGTTTGAAGGGAATTCGATCCTGCGTGGCGGTCGCGAGCCGAAGGTGGAAGAGGCCAAGGTCAAGCGGAACAAGGACGAGCTGGTTATAGAATAAAATCAGTGACGTTTTGGTACGTCGTGCCTGCAATTATCACATAGTGAAAACCAGACTCTTTACCGGATCAAAATTCCTGCGAAGGCTTGGTTTTGTCTGAAACTGCCCCTAGGATCGTGTCGCCGCGCATAATAAACGTTCGACAGCGGACAAAAACCTTAAAGCGTTATCAAATCTGACTGCACTTTCACAACAAGGAGGAACGCCAAATGAAATTGAGAAAGCTGGGCATCGCCTTAGCTTGCAGCGCGATCGCGTTTAGCGCCAGCGCAGTGCAGGCTGAAGTGAAGGTGAAACTGGAACCCTTCGTCACCGGTGTGAACACGCCGTTGATGATGGTGCAGCCGGCGGGCGATGACCGCATGTTCGTCGTTGAGCAGTTTGGCCGGGTTCGCATCGTCAAGGATGGCAAGCTGCGCGCCGAGCCGTTCCTTGATATCCGCAGTAAAATCGTCAAGCAGCACCACGATTTCGATGAGCGTGGTCTCCTCGGTTTGGCGTTTCACCCGGACTTCAAGAACAATGGCAAGTTCTACGTGGCCTATAGCGGCATTTTGGATTTCCAGCAGGATCTGGGACAGATGCTCTGGTACAGCCACTCGAATATCGTCTCGGAATTCACGATCTCAAAAGAAAACCCGAATGCTGCCAACATCAATTCAGAGCGCATCATTACGAAGATAGCTTGGCCGCAATTCAATCACAACGGTCACTGGATCGGCTTCGGCAAGGACGGATTTCTCTACATCGCAACCGGTGACGGCGGATATGCCAATGACTGGGGTATCGGACACCACGTGACCAAAGGCAATGGCCAGGATCTGAATTCGTTGCTTGGCAAGATGCTTCGCGTTGACGTCAACAAGACCGACAACGACAAGAACTATGCCATTCCTGCGGACAACCCATTCGTTGGCCAATCAGGTGCATTGCCGGAGATCTACGCTTACGGCTTGCGTAACCCATGGCGCTGTTCATTCGACATGGGCGGCGACGGCGATCTGATTTGCGGTGACGTCCAGCAAAACAGCTACGAGGAAGTCTCGGTCATCTCCAAGGGCGCCAATCTTGGCTGGCGTGTGATGGAGGCAACGCACTGCTTCGACTACACCAAACCGGACGATCATCCCAAGT
>JBPCWB010000509.1:0-6405 GCA_051009955.1 Hyphomicrobiaceae bacterium
TGCGATAGCCTTGGTCCAGCAAGCCGTCTTGAACAATCTGACCCGGCCATATTGGATCCGAGAACACGCGCTGATCCGGCCGCAACGCGACGCCGGCATTCACCAGGGATCCGCCGCCCAAACCACAGCCGACAAGGACATGCATGTCATCGCCCAGTCGAACATCGAACATCCCCGACTCCGACCCGAGGCGCATGCGCTTGCCGGTGACCCGCATTTCGCGCCGCATATCGGGAAATCGCGACGGAAATTCACCGGTCACAATCTCGCGCCCGCGCTCCAAGACCGCGACCCGCTTACCCGCTCGCGAAAGCCGTGACGCCGAGACCCCTCCGCCATATCCGGACCCGACGACGACAACATCATAGTGGCGCTGCATTTTGGCGAGCGGTTTTGAAAGTCGTGTCACGGGTTGTCCTCAAAGCAGCGAATCTTGTTGTGCTTGAGCAAAATAAACGTCAAGCGAGCCGCAAACTACCGGCGAGAGACGATTTGGCTGTTCAGAAGCTGCACCATGGTTAGCAATGCCGCGGCAATTAACTGTGAATGCGTCGTGAGGACCGTGCAAAACCATCGAACAGATCGAGCATGCGTTCGAACCAGGCGGCCGTCGCAGAGCCCGCTTCAACTGGTGACGCTGGACAAACTTGATAGGGCCACATCAAGGTTCCGAACAAGACATAGTCGGCATAACTCGGCTCCGTGCCTCCGAAATAATCGCTCTTGGCAAACAGCGCTTCAGCTGGCCTGAGGCTCGCCGTCAAAGCCGCCTGCTCGGCGAGCGGGTCGCTCGAAAGATCCTCGATTCGGCGCTTCAGGGCTGTCTCTCGGCTCTCTCGGAAATAGGCTTTGTCCATTTCGGCGATGGCGCCGAAGACATGTGGAATTGCAATCGGGCGAAGCGGACCAAATACGCTCGTCGCGCACCACGCCTCAACAAACTGGGCGGTCGCGACGGCGGCTTGATCCTTCATCAATGGCGGCCGATCCGGGTACTGCTGGTCCAGGTACAGTGCGATATCGAAGCTTTCGTGCACCCATTTATCGTCGTCGACAACGACCGGCACACGGCCTTGACCCGAAGGAGCGATCAATTCCGTATCGGTGAAGTGCCAGGGAATGCTTTTGAACCCGAGGCCTTTGTGGGTCAGAGCCATACGTATGCGCCAGCAATATGGACTGAAAAACACTTCGCGACTTGCATCGGTCAGGTCGTAGAGCTTAATGGTCATGGCAATTGGACCCTCCGTCTTTTCTCCGATTACCATCGCAATCGCGGCGCGCTGGTGCAAGCGGGTGCGGACGGTGACACACGCCCGGTGCGGCTTGCAACGGCCACGACCAGCCTTGAGGATAAGACGACCGATCAATGACCTCGGACCCGGAAACGCTGGCCCTCATCACAGCAACGTATTTGCTCGCCGGCATCGTCAAAGGTGTGACCGGCCTGGGAATCCCGATCATCGGCGTCGCATTCGTCGCACCAATCCTCGGCCTCCAGGCCGCAATCGCCGTACTGCTCGCTCCCGCCGTCGTCACCAACTTTTGGCAGGCAGTCGTTGGTCGAAACTTCTTGAGAATTCTGTCGCGCCTCTGGCCGATGCTGGCAACTGCCGTCGTGGGCATCTGGTTGGGTTCCGGCATCCTGGCAGCCGCCGACGGAAGACTTCTGATTTTCTTTCTCGGTACCGTCCTGATTTCCTATTCCGTCATTGCCCTACTCCGCGCAAAGCTGCCCTCTCCCGGAAATCGTGAACCTTGGCTCACACCGATCATCGGAGGCGTCGCAGGGGTGATCTTCGGCATGACGGGCAGTTTCATGGTCCCCGGCACGCTCTATGTGCAATCACTTGGTATGCCGCGAGACATGTTCGTGCAGGCGCTTGGTATCACGTTTGTCGGCGTTTCCGTGACATTGGCCTTAATGATGACGCAGCGCACGATGCTCACGCTTGAGCTGGCGGTCTTGTCGGTCGCGGCAGTGGTCCCGACGCTGTTGGGAATGTTGGCCGGTCAGCGCCTCCGCCGCGTCTTAACCGAGGAGCAGTTCACCAGGA
The DNA here is from genome assembly GCA_051009955.1 of Hyphomicrobiaceae bacterium. Taxonomy (GTDB): domain Bacteria; phylum Pseudomonadota; class Alphaproteobacteria; order Rhizobiales; family Hyphomicrobiaceae; genus Tectiglobus. Next base: position 2,058 of record JBPCWB010000509.1, read on the forward strand.
TTGTCCTCGTCGTCATCATGATCACCGGCGTCTACATGGTGGCGCGTAGCTACCTCGCCATCTAATTCACAAGAATCGGGTCGCCACGATCGCCGGCTAACGATAACCAACACGCCGCAACGAGAAATGGATGGGGCAATCCGATGAACCAGGTCAGATCCACGGCCAAGGCGTGCGCGGACCGCATCCGACAACTTGATTGGAACAGCGTCTCAAACGACCTGAATGCGTACGGCGCCGCTGCCATCGGTCCACTCCTCGACGTTGACGAGTGCAGGTTGATTGCCGGGCGCTACGACAACGAGGACGAATACCGAAGTCGCATCGTGATGGCTAGGCATGGCTTCGGCAGTGGCGAGTACAAATACTGGTGTTACCCTTTGCCAACCATCATCGAGCAGTTACGCGTCAGCCTTTATCCACCGTTGGCCAAGATTGCCAATACCTGGCACCAGGCGTTGGGATATGAGCAACCATTTCCGACAGAGTTGCCGGCATACCTCGAGCGTTGCCACGACAACGGCCAAACACGCCCGACACCATTGCTCCTCAAGTACGGCACGCACGACTACAACTGCCTGCATCAGGACATCTACGGCCCTCACGTCTTTCCGCTTCAGGTGGCAATCCTGCTGTCGCGGCCAGGACGAGATTTTGAGGGTGGCGAATTCGTCGTCGTCGAGCAGCGCCCACGCAGGCAATCCCGCGCCGAAGTCATCGCATTGCAGCAAGGTGAGGCCGTCGTGTTCGCCGTCAATTCACGCCCGGTCGCCGGCACCAAAGGCACTTATCGTGTCAAGCTCCGCCATGGCGTCAGCCGCATCAAGCAGGGCACCCGCTTCACTCTGGGCATCATTTTTCACGACGCCGCCTGATCTTGATTTTTGCAGCAGGATACATGCTGCATGATTGCTCCGAGGATGTCCGATGAACTGTTGGCGCTATGCTTGGGGTCGTCGGATCAGCAGGTCCCAAGGACTGGCTTCCGAGTCAGGATCAACAATCACTTCTATGACTGCTGGCTTGTCGTCCTCAATGGCCTGGCGTAATGCCGGTCGTAGTTCCTCGGGGCTGTTGACCTGATACCCGGCGGCACCAAAGCTCGCCACTAGCGCCATAAAATCCGGATTGCGCAACTCCGAGGCATTGACTCGGTTGTCGAACAGCCGCTTCTGATCGCGCCGGACGTTACCGTAAGACGCATTGTTGAAGACGATCGCGATGACTCCGATGTCCTCCTGGACAGCCGTCGCCAACTCCTGCACCGCGAACATGAACCCGCCGTCGCCGAGAATGGACAGCACGGCCCGATCCGAATTGGCAATTTTGACTCCAAGTGCCGTCGGGTAGCCATACCCGAGTGTGCCCTGATAGCCGCACGTGACGTAGGTTCTCGGTTGAAAGGCCGTCCAACCGAAGTAGCTCGCGTAGACAACCTGGCAAAGATCATCAACGAAGATTCCATCGTGCGGTAGCTCTTCTCGGATTACGTGGAGGTAACTCATCTGCGGCTGGACCGCGTTAATCGCCTCGCGCATTGTCTCGCGCGCCGCCGAGAGCCGCGCCTCGGTTCCTGATTTGGCTTTGCAACTCTTCAGGGCATGCAAGAGGGCCCGCGTTCCATCATCGGCATCTGCAATGACCGGCACGTGCGGCTTGAGACGGCGCATCTCGGCCGGATCAATATCGATCCGTATGACATGCGGAGGCGGCTCGGGACGGCGGATCAACTGCTGCATCCCCGTCCAGCGCATGTACTGGAGTTCCAGACGGCTGCCAATTCCGATCAGCACGTCCGTTTCGGCCCACAACTCAATGGCACTCGCACAGTCGACGGCCAGCGGATGATCGCCTGCGATGACACCCTTGCCGCCGCGGTGTGAAACCACTGGACAATTCAGATGTTCGGCGAGTTCAAGAACGCTCGTGCCGGCATGTTGGGCGCCGCCGCCAACCATGATCATCGGCCTCTTGCCACGTGTGACAAATTTCGCCGCGGCAGCTATCGCGCTGTCGTCGATGGTCGGCGGATCATCTGGTGTAACACGTCGCGGCTCCGGCAATTGCGCGGACATCGCCATGGTATCCCAGCACATCTCGACAGAGACCGGCCCCTGCCGGCCCGAGATCATCGAACGCCAGGCTTGCGCCATCACGCGATGCGTGTCCTGTGGATGCTCGATCCGATAAGCCGCCTTGATGAACGACGCCAACAGGGCCAGTTGGTCAGGCACTTCGTGCAGGTGCCCCCTGTGGCTTCCAAGAAACTCTGACGGAACCTGGCCTGTCAGGCACATGACGGGCGCGTTGACACCGTAAGCCGTGCACAGTGCCGCCGCGGTATTGAGTACGCCGGGGCCCGGGACGACCGAATACACGCCCGGGCGCCCTGTCGATTTGGCATAGCCCAACGCCATATAGGCAGTAGCCTGCTCATGGCGGGCCGACACGGTCCGGATGGCAGGCGCGCTGCGCGCGAGGGCGTCGAAGATCGGATAAGTCTGAGCGCCGGGCAGACCAAAAACCGTATCAACGCCGTTGGCCAGGAGATTATTGACAATATGATCGCCGGCAGTCTGTTTCTCGGTCACACGCATGCCCTGTTTTGTCACCCGGTCGCGTCCCGCGCCCGCCATCCACCCAGGCGCCGCGTTATCACGACTTGTCTGGTATTAGCGAGCCTGACAGAAGCCAAGTCATTCCGTCAATGTCGCCGACCTCTCAAGGCGCAGCAGCACTATCCAAAACTCACCGATCTTCCGCCGGCCTGACACCAATCCCGTGGGTGTGCCGCGTCCATCGGTGTCGGGTTGCGAGCGATCGCCCAGAATTTCACAGCGTTCTTGGAACGTCAGGGCTCCTCACCGCAAACCATCGCTGAGAACGGAAGCCTTAGTTCTGCTGGCCGGATTGTCGATTGCGCTGCCACCACTCCAGGAACTTGTCGAACATCTGGTCCGAATTGACCGGCTTGCCATTGGCGGCATTTTTGACCTGCGGATTAGACTCAATAAACTTCTTGAAGCGGCCGTAGAGCACCTGCTGTCGCACCTGTCTGCTCTGCGCCAGCTTCGCGTTACGCTTGTTGATCCATTCCGCCGCCGGCGGAAACCGCCTCCATCCCTTTTTCTCAGCCGCAATCGAAATTGTGTCCCATTTCTTGTGCCGCCCCGGTCGCTTTTTGATTTTGTCGATGTTGGAAAAAAAGGCGTTAGTGAATTTTACCAGTCGCCGATAGCGGTCCGTCCCCGGCTTCCAGTTGTAAACGCCCAGCATAGCATTCACGGCAACAGTCTCGACTTCCTGGCATTCCTTCAGGAACTCCGGATAATCCTCGTGACTGACTTTCGCTGGAATATAAAGCGAGTCAAACAACACATCCCTATAAGGAATTGGAATCAAACGGAGATTCGGATCGATTTTAAGCAGCCGCCCGACGCCGCGAAACGGCTTACCGGTAATTCTAATAATCGCATCATACTCACCGGTCTTGGTTTTCGCCGCTCCGGTGAACATCGTGCCTTTGATCGCCTTCTTCACCTTGATGCCCAACTTCTTGAGCAATAGAAGGCCGGATACGTGGGTCTGATTGTGGAAGGCCACGACCTTGCCCTGCAAATCGTCGATCGACTTGATTTCCGGCTTGGAGGTCATGACATGGAACTCTTCCAGGTGCATGACGGCGATATAGTTCAAGCGGTTCTCGAGATCCTCATAGTGCCGTTTTCCACGGAACGTTTCCATGACGTCGGCACGAATGAAACCCATATCAATGCCGCGCAAATATAGCACATCCCGCACGTTCGTCAGAACGCCACCCTTCATTGGAAGAATGCGCAGATCGTTACCGCGGTTGACGGCCCGCGCAATATCATCGGCGAGACGGATATATGTGCCGGTGAGGCTGCCGCCCATTATCGTGACGGTATTGGCATTGACTTGTTGTTTGAAGTCCTGATCGGCCACTTGAGCGACCGACGGAGGCAAGGCGATCGCCAGTGTCAAGAAGGCCGAAATTGTAAACGCAGCGAATTTTACTCGATACATGCTACCCTCAATCCATCGGGCAGCGTCATTAAACCGTCTGCGAGATTCCCCAACGACACCCATCCGCGTGACAGTAGCTCACGCGAATTGTGGCCAAAGTATGTGACATCCGATGAACCAACCAGTACGCTCGCCCGGCCGAAAGCGTCCGTCGCGATGAATTGAATCACAGGCCGCAGACTGATAAAACAATTGTCAAATCCGAACAGTGCAAGCGGGGAAGACTGAATGTCGAAGATGGCAAAGTCGATCCTGCGCGCGCTCATAGCCGGGATCGTGCTGAACGCCTCGTTCACGTCCG
>JBPCWB010000510.1:0-7156 GCA_051009955.1 Hyphomicrobiaceae bacterium
TTGAGCCTCGAGACCGGTGGAAATGATGCGTTCGCCCCGGCGCGCCGCCTCTACGAAAGCTTCGACTTCGAATACTGTCCACCGTTTGCAGAGTACGTCGATAACTCGTTCAGCACCTGCATGACACGGGCCCTTTAGGCGCGGCAACGAATATGGCGACCTACCGTCTGCCCGGCCGGTCGCCCCGCTCAGCCCAGACCGAGCGCAAAGTCTGCGCCAGCGACGTCACGCTGAGTTCGGTGTCGAATTGCTCGTTGTAAGGATCGAGCCCCATTGATGCATAAACATTGGCGAAGGCGTTCTGAAGACCTGCAAAGGTAATGTCGAATTTAACCTCAGCTACGAGAGTATTCATCTCCTCGCGCAAGAGCGTCTGCTCGCTGATACGTCCGGCCGCCGCTTCGACACGCATGTTCTTCACCAGACGGCTCTGAACATTGTAGTACTCCCGCGCCGTCATCAATTCACGGGCATAGTGATAGAAGCGGACGCGGCTCACATGGACCTGGGTCATGACCGCCATCGTCAAAGCCAGACTGCGCTGCTCCAGCAGGGCATCCTGCGAATTTACGACGTCGCGCCGGGCCGGGTATTCGATGACCTTCAGCAGATGCCAGGTCGCCTGCGCGCCCCATTCGAGCCAATGGTTGTTCAGCAAAAAACTGTTGCTGTCGTAGTTGGTCGACGCGAACATGCGGAAATTCGGAAGCAATTCGAGAAGGGCTGCGTGCGCTTCCTGGCGGTTAATGCGTTGGCGGTAGGCCACCTCACGCAACTCAGGCCGATTTTGCAACGCCGTCCAGATCATATCGTCGGCCGATGACCTGAGCCGTAATCCGCTGTGAACACGGCGGAACAGCTGCAGCCGGAACTGCGTTCCCGGCCTGACGTTCATCAGCGCCGCCAATTGGCTCTTGGCAACACTGAGGTCGCGTTGCAGTTCCTGGATCGTCCGCTTGATCTCAACCAGTTCACGTTCGTAGGTGAGTGCCGTGATTGGCGAAGTGCGGCCTTCGGTACTGACTCGGCGAGAGTCGGCGAGTGCGCGGCGCGTGCGGCTTTCGAGATGACGGAGGCGGGCGATGAGACGGTCAGCACTGACCGCACGCCAATAGGCCGTACGCACGTCCTCAATGATCCGATTGATAACCTTGCGCTTCATTTCCTCGGCAATCAGCACCTTGTCTGCGGTTTGACGTGCGCGGACATAGGACAAGCCAAAGTCGAGAATATCCCAGTTGATCTCCAGATCACGATCTCGAATGCGCTTTTCGCGCGACGTCGATGCACCGAAGTTGGCCGTGTTCGTGATCAGATTGAGGCTGCTGGACGCGCTGTAATTGTTGCGGCGATGAAACCCGGCATTGCCTACGATTTTGGGCAGAAGCTTGTAGTGCGAGAGGTCAAGCTCTGCCGACCGCAACGCCTTTTCATAGAGTTCAACCTTGTAGTCCAAGTTGTATTTGAGCGACCGCGCCATCGCCTCATAGAGGTCGATAGGTCCCGTAATCGGTTCCTGATTGGCAACGACCTGCTCCAGGTTCTCAGCGGCGAGCTGGCCGAGTTGCGCTTCCGTCAGGGGTTCGGGCTTGATCGCACAGCCGGCAACGAGCGCAGCCACGCCAAGCGCAAAACCTGATCGTCGCCACAACCGCATCGCCATGCAGTCCCCTCTTCCCGCATGAGCTCGCTAGGAGCATGAATCAACCGGTCCGTGAATCGCAATTCACCGGCCAGTCACTACTTCACCCTAACTTCACGCGAGAATTCACTGCCAACCCGAGCCTGACTGACGCTCGGCCGATCGAGCCACAATGGCGACCGGCAGGCAGCGCGGCGTCATGCCACTCGGAACCCCCCACCCGAGACGCGATAGTTGTATCGCACAGTCTTCAACCGAACAAACTCCTGATTCGAGTACAACCTAAATCATAAGAGAACAAGTGCGGGCGGCGGCTCGGGGCCAATATTGCCGTAGTTGCAGTGAGGTTTTGATCGAGTCTGAGTCTAACGGGCCACGCTCTGCCTCGTCGCATCCGTCAAACCCGTTCAATTTGCTCTTGTCGGTTCGCGTTCGGCAGTCTTCAAAATTCGCGCCTCCTGGTTCGGTCGAAGTTTGTTCCCAGCAGGCCTTGCAACGACAGACCAGGCAAAGCGGTACAGCACCGATCGGGGGAGATCGTTGCGCCCCACCGTCGCCGGATTTCAAATCGTCGATGTGGCGAAGTGCTTAGAGAACTGCCGAATACCATGGCATGTCCCGTGTTTTACGACTGAGGTTTACGAAATATTTTGGATAACGCCGCATGAATGGAATGCGAGCCCATTTGAAGCTGAATGATTAACAGAAACTTACCGGTATGTTGCGCGTCGCATCAGTTCTCGTCCTGAGTCTCTTCGTCTCAACGCCACTGGCGGGCGAAGTCAGCCCCGGCGCAATAAGCGGACCGGGTCCACGCGGCGTGATCGTTCCCACCGAACAGGCAACCCTGGCCATCGAGTTTGCCGCAGTTGTCCGCAGGATCTACTTCCGTGAAGGGCAAGTCTTCAAGAAAGGCGCACGGCTGATCGAATTCGATTGCCGCCGTCAGCAGGCCGAGTTCAAGTCCGCACGCGCGCAACACCGGGAAATGTTGCTGACCCTTGAGAGCAACGTTTACCTGGCTGGCCGTGGAGCCTTGGGACAGCACGAAACCGAAATCTCAAAGACCCGGGTTGAAAGGGCGGCGGCCGAAGCCGAAGCCCTAAAGTTGCAGCTCGAACAATGCCAGATCGACGCCCCATTTGCCGGCAGCGTCGCTGACTTGAGTGTTTTCGAGCACGAGATGCCTGCCCCCGGAAAACCCTTTCTGAAAATCATCAAAAGTGGCGCTCTCGAGATCAAACTCATCGTCCCGTCGCGCTGGCTGGTGTGGTTGCGCAGAGGCCAGAAGTTCGAATTCGCCGTTGACGAGACTGCAAAGTCATACCCGGCAAAGGTCATGCGCATATCGACCGAAGTCGATCCAGTCAGCCAAACCGTTGAGATCTTCGGCCGGTTGGCACAGGGCACGGACGTCCTGGTCGGTATGAGCGGGATCGCACGGTTCAAACAATCAAGAGGTCAGCCCGATGACCGCGCCAGCGAGTAGGCCGCTCGTCGAAACCGCATCGGTCGCGGAATTGGTCGGACAAGGCGAGGCGCCGAAACCGCGCCCCGTCGAAAATGCCGCTTTGGCTGCGTTGCAGCTGCTGCTCCGCGTCGAAGCGGAAGTTCGCGAAACCGCAAACCTGCGCGAACTGCGCATCTTGATGGCCAATGAAACCCGTAAACTGACCCGGGCCCGGCAGATCTTTGTCGTCGAATTTTCAGCACGCCAGCGCCCGAAAGTTGTCGCGGTATCATCGGCGCCTGCGACTGAGCCCAATGCGCCTCTCAACCAGTCGGTGGAGAAGTTGATCACAAGCCTCGCCAACGACGCGGGCCTTGACGACATTGTCGAGCTTCGCGCAGAGGCATACAAGGATCAGTCCATCGGCATGTTTGAGAACTACCCACTGCGGGAGCTTCTCTGGCTGCCCTTGAAAACGAACACCGGCAAGGTCTTCGCGGGACTGCTGCAGGCCCGTGACATTCCTTGGACCGAACGTGATCATATTGTGAGCCAGCGGCTCGCCAAAACCTATGCTCATGCGTGGTGCGCCCTGACCGGCCTGCGCGACCCAAGACAAAAGCGTCTGACGGCGCGCCGACTGACGTTTGCGGCCATTGCGGCGATTGGGCTCGCCTTGATAATTCCCGTGCCGATGTCCGCATTGGCTCCGGCCGAAATCGTGGCCCAATCACCCACTGTTGTCACCGCCCCGATAGATGGCGTCGTCGACAACGTGCTTGTCGACCCCAACACCACAGTCGCGGCTGGCCAACCCTTGTTCTCCTTTGTCGACACCAAGCTGCGCAACGACTTCGAAGTGGCCGACCGGCAGGTCAACGTGGCGCAGGCCAAATTGAAGCGCGCCAATCAGCTGGCCTTTCAGGACATGCGTGGTCGCCACGAGCTGGGCATCGCACGGGCCGAGCTCGCCTTGCGCGTCGCCGAGCGAGATTACGCCCGCGATTTACTCGATAAGACGGTTGTGCGGGCTGATCGGCCGGGTATCGCCATGTTCCGTGACAAGAAGGACATGGTCGGCAAACCCGTTACCGTCGGTGAGCGCCTGATGGAACTGGCAGACCCGCAGCAAATTGCCTTGCGCATCGACATGCCGGTGGTCGACGCTCAGCTTCTGAAACCGAACGCCGACACCAAGGTGTTTCTGGATTCTCAACCGCTGACCCCCATTAATGGACGCATTATCCAGGCTGACTATCAGGCCCGCCCTGTCGACGGCTCCGGCATGGCCTTCCGCGCACTGGCCAGGCTCGACAACGACGGCCGTGCACTTCCGCGCCTCGGCGTTCGAGGAACGGCTCAGGTGTACGGCGAAAACGTTCCACTGGCATTGTATCTGTTTCGCCGGCCGCTCACAGCTGTCAGGCAGTGGCTGGGTCTCTAATGCGCCCGCCGCCAGACATGTCGCCAGGTCTGCCGGCGGACGAGGTGCTGGAACTGCCGGCACTGCGACCGGAACTGTCCATTATTCGTGGCTCATCGTCACGCGCCGGCGAGGCCGGTTGGCTGATCTACGACCCGGTCCAACACCGCTACTTCCAGATCGACCAGGCATCCTATGAACTCCTGTCTGTCTGGCCGGCCTGCTCGGATGCTGACGCACTGGCGGAGGCAGCAGAAACCAGGTTTGGCCTCAAGGTCGGTCAGGGTCAGATTCAGGAATTCATCGAATTCGTTCATCAGAACTGTCTGGTTGTTGATCCGGGTCAGGCCGATTGGCGGCACTATGCCGAGCTGATGTCCCGGCAGGACCAGTCGAAAAGTCCACTCACCAGCCTGGCTCACAATTACCTCTTCTTTCGCATCCCGCTGATGCGGCCCCAACGCATGCTGTCGGCGACGATGCCTTTGGTGTCGCCATTCTATTCGCGCACGTGTGCCGCGATTGTGATCCTACTTGGCATGGCCGGGCTCTATTTGACGTCGCGCCAATGGGACGACTTCACGCGCACGGCCGACTTTCTGTTTTCGTGGGAAGGCGCCGTTAGCTTCGGCCTGGCTCTCGTGTTCGTGAAGATGCTGCACGAACTGGGCCACGCATACACCGCCGTGCGTTACGGTTGCTTTGTCTCAACAATCGGTGTGGCGTTCATGCTGTTGACACCGATGCTCTATACGGATGTCACAGACTCCTGGAAGCTGCGCAGCCGCAAGAAACGACTCGCCATCGATAGCGCCGGTATCGTGGTCGAGCTTGGTGTCGCCTGCGTAGCGACGTTCCTCTGGGTTTTTCTCCCCGATGGGCCAGTACGCAGTGTCGCGTTCATGATGGCGACTGCCGGTTGGATCATGAGCCTTGTGATCAACCTCAATCCGTTCATGCGGTTCGACGGCTATTATCTGATGTCCGAATTGATCGGTGTGGAAAACCTGCAGTCACGTGCCTTCGCGATTGGCCGCTGGCGAATGCGCGAGGTTTTGTTCGGTCTGGGCCTCCCCTGCCCCGAACAGCAGTTGTCGCGCAGGATGGTCAACGGTCTGACGTTCTGGGCCTGGGGAACGTGGCTTTACCGGCTCGCACTATTCATCGGGATCGCCGTACTCGTCTACACCTACTGCTTCAAGATCCTTGGTGTCCTCCTGTTCGTCCTCGAAATCGTCTTCCTGGTCGCCCGCCCGGTCTGGTCCGAATTGAAGGAATGGTACGCGATGCGAAAACTGATTGCCTCCTCTCGGCGAAGCGCCGCAACCGCCCTATGCCTGGCCGCGCTGATTGCACTTGTGACCATACCGTGGTCGGGTAACGTACAGATTCCCGCCGTCATCCAGGCTGCGAAGTCGCAACCAATCCACGCTCCGCAAGCTGCGCTCCTGACCAAGGTCCACGTGTCGGTTGGTCAAAAAGTCAAGAAGGGTCAGCTCTTGTTCTCGCTGACATCAGGCGACCTCGACAACCAGCTGGAATTGGTGGACACCGAACTGGCACTCGTCAGGCTCCGCCTCGCCCGTCGCAACGTCGATGAAATCGACCGCGAAGACTCGCTCGTGCTTGAGCAACGTCTGCACGCCCTGCAAAGCAAGCGTGCAGGTTTGATGGATCAGCGTCGCGAACTCGTCCTGCTGTCACCGATGTCGGGCCATGTTCTGGAACTGCAGCCAACCGTCCACGCCGGCCGGTGGATCAAGCCCACTGAAGAGCTCGCCATTGTCGGCCAGACGGCAGTCCTTGAAGCCTCCGGTTATGTTCAGGAAGATGACGTCTGGCGCGTCACCGTAGGTTCGACCGGCCGCTTCATTCCGGATACACCGCTAGCGCCGGCAATCAATGTCGAGCTGACTGAGGTCGCCATTGCAAGCTCCACCAACCTCGACATGCTGAGCCTGACCTCGACCTATGGCGGACCGATATCCGTTGAGCCTGAAGCCGACAAAACCCTCGTACCCACACGGGCGCAGTACCTGGCGAAGCTAGCGATAACCGAACCGCTCGCGCACCACCGCTCGCGCGTCCGCGGTATGGTTAGCATCGCTGGGCAGCCGGAAAGTCTGATCGCGCGCGTCTGGCGACGAACTTTGAACGTGTTGGTCCGCGAAAGCGGCGCATAAGACCGTACCGCCGCATCAAGCCTCATCACCGTCGCGATGCACCTCGTCAGCTCGCTTGATCTGTTCGCAACACCCGCTCGCCAAACTGGTTCCATCTCAAGCGGTCAGGCTCCGGCACAGTCAATCAAGAGCCTGTGCCAATAACCGCAATCAATCGGTTTTGCGTATGATTACCGCGCGGCATCGACCCTGATTAACCAACGATGTCAGCACCTGGCATCAAATTTGCTCCACCAAGATCGACGACGAACGATTCTTGCTATGGAGCGCTTCGATGCGCAGTGTCTATCATGGCCTGGCCATCGCCGCACTCGCGGCCACACTGCCCTGGAGCGCGCTCGCAGCAACGTCCGCGCATTCGATCTTTCGCAAATATCCGGGTTTCAGGATTCCCGGCGCCAAGGTTGAAATGATTCACGATAAAGGCGTGACCCTTGAACTGATCGTGAATTGCGGCC
>JBPCWB010000511.1:0-3493 GCA_051009955.1 Hyphomicrobiaceae bacterium
TTTGTCGATGTTCACACGCACTATGATGGTCAGGTGACGTGGGGCAACGACCTGTCTCCGTCATCTCAAAACGGTGTCACCACGGCCGTCATGGGCAATTGCGGTGTCGGGTTTGCGCCTTGTCGCCAGCCAGACCAAGATCGCCTGGTGCGCCTGATGGAGGGTGTCGAGGATATTCCCGAACCAGTCCTGGCAGCGGGCCTGACGTGGACCTGGGAGAGTTTTCCAGACTACCTGGACTGGCTCGAAACGCGCCACTATGACATCGACTTTGCAGCACAGCTGCCCCATGCCGCCGTGCGGGTCTTCGTCATGGGCGAGCGCGGAGCACGGCGCGAGCCGGCGACTCCGGAAGATAATGCGACGATGGCTGCGATCGCGCGCGAAGCGATGCACGCCGGCGCGCTCGGCTTCACGACATCACGCACCATCAATCATCGCACGTCCGACGGTGACTTCACGCCAACCCTCAAGGCGGGGGAAGATGAACTCCTGGCGATCACGGCTGCGATGCGGGAGACAGGACACGGCGTTTTGCAGTTCGTTTTGGACCGCGAAACCCTCGACGCGGATCTGCCGATGCTGCTGCGCGTCGGCCAACGCAATCGGTGCCCGATCAATCTCACAGTCGTTCAAGATGACAAGGATCCGGACCGCTGGCGCCATACGATGCGCGACATCGCAGGCCATGCCGAACAGGGTCACGACATTCATGCGCAAGTTGCCTGTCGACCCATCGGGCTCGTTCTCGGGCTCGAACTGTCACGCAGCCCGTTTCTTGGGCATCCAAGTTACCGCGAAATCATGCACCTGCCATTGATTGAGCGTGTCAGCCTCATGCGTGATCCCGCAACGCGCAAGCGCATTCTCAGCGAGGATCCGATCCGCACCGATGATCCTCTAATTCGCAAGCCAAATTACAATCGCGTCTTCCGGCTCGGTGACCCACCGGACTACGAACAACCCTGGGAGAACGCACTCGGCCCCGTCGCCCGAGAGCAAGGTCGCGATCCAGCCGATATAGCTTACGACGCACTCCTGGAAAACGACGGCCGAGGACTGTTGTATGTGCCGTTTGTCAATTACAACGCCGGCAATCTTGATGCCGTGCGAGAGATGATGCTGCATCCGAATGCCGTGCCTGGCCTATCCGACGGCGGCGCCCATTGTGGAATCATTTGTGATGGTAGCTTTCCGACTTATCTGCTGACCCACTGGACGCGAGACCGCACGCGCGGAGAAAAACTATCAATCCCGTTCGTGATCGCGGGCCAGACGCGACGTACCGCAGCCTCCGTCGGCCTCAATGATCGTGGCGTTGTGGCGCCCGGTTACAAGGCCGATATCAATGTCCTCGATTATGACCGGCTGGCCATGTCACCACCGCAGGTGCTTTACGACTTACCTGAAGGCGGCCGCCGTCTGGTACAAGAAACCCGCGGCTACGAGGCCACCATTGTTTCCGGCGTCATCACCCGCCGGAATGATGAGTCGACGGGGCGGCGGCCCGGCCGTCTGATCCGTGGGGTCCGTGCTGCACCGTGATATCCAGAGGCGTGTCGTGGGCTGCCAGTTTGCAATTGTGACTTGAATAGAATTCACTGTCGCTCCATGCTGAGGTCATGGCCGACTCCAAGCTTCGACTGCCCCCGTTCGCCGCCCTGAAATCCTTCTATGCGGCGGCAACGCATGAGCGATTTCGCGACGCGGCGCAAAGTATCGGTGTGACCGAGTCCGCCATTAGCCATCAGCTCCGGCGGCTTGAGGACTTCGTGCACGTCGCGTTAATCGATCGCAGCGGTGCTGGGTCTCGGTTGACCGCAGCCGGCCAGAAATACTTTGAACAAGTTGCGCCGGCATTGCTGCAGATCCAGGCGGCAACTGACGAGATACTCCCGAGCACCGGCCGCAGCATCGTGCGTCTCACTCTGCCGCCTTCGCTCGCGGCGAACTGGCTGATCCCGAGATTTGGTGCATTCGAACGCACGCATCCGGAAATCGATTTACAGCTTCTGACGTCAACCCGCGTCGTCGACCTGCGGCGCGATCAGGTGGACCTGGCGATTCGCCATGGAAAAGGACAATGGACCGGCCTTGACTCCACATTCCTGCTGGAAGAGGCAGCCTCACCAGTGTGCGCACCGAACTATCTGAAAGTCACGCGACGCACGAAAATCGCAGATGCCCTCAAGTCGGTGCGCCTGATCATCAATGCCAACTTTCCGGATGAGTGGGAGGAGTGGGCGCGGGCCCGCAACATTGAGCTTCCCGTCGGTGGCGAATCCGTGACCCTCGACGCGCAAGAACAGGCGCTGCAGTTGGCACAGAATGGCCACGGCGTTGCAATGGGCCGCCGGCCCGTCGTCGACGAGTGGATATCGTCAAAACGACTCGTGGCGCCGTTCGGCGCAGCCGACCCGACCGGAGCTGCATACTACCTCTGCCGACCAAGAGACGTCACCTTGCCGACTGCTGCACGACGCGCGCAGCGATGGTTGACGGAACTGGCAGCCGACTGGCGCCGGCGGCAATCCGCTGAACTGCCAACAGACGTAACTTGAACAAAATTCAAGCTAACTTGAACAGAAGTCGTTCGCAATCAGCGGCGTGCTCGCCCATTTTGGCATCAAGCGAATGCGATACGCGGAACCATGAGCCTCCGCTCAAAGAAGGACAGAATTGATGGCCCAAGTTGCACACGAATTGATCGAGCCCGCTGCGGCTCGTGGTGCGCTGACATTCATCGTACCACAGGACGACAAACCGGCTTTCCACAGTGCCGCTCTGACCGGCGGCGACCCGAAGGTCTTGTTTGAAACGGAAGAACGGACGGTGGACATTGCTGACATGCGGCAACTGCCACAAGCACCGTCCGTCGATCGCGAAGGCTTTGAGTTGATCAAGCACAAGACATCTGTCTCTGACCTGTATGACGACGACGCGGTCACCGGTCCCTACTACACGGAAGTGGAAGAGCTCCTGCGCGATCGATTTGGCGCAAGCAAAGTCATTATCTTCGATGCGACGCGGCGGTCGGATGGCGGATCGGGGGCGGCCAATCCCGATGGTCTGCGCGGCCCGGCGCGGCGGGTCCACGTCGATTACACGGCTGCCAGCGGTCCACAACGCGTCAAAGATCTGCTCGGCGAAGACGAAGGTAATTCGCTTTTGGCAAGCGACGCGCGGATCATTCAGGTCAACGTGTGGCGGCCGATCCGAGGTCCGGTCAAGCGGGCGCCGCTCGCGCTGGCCGATGCTTCGAGTGTCGCCGCCAACGAACTGGTCGCCACCGATCAGGTATTCCCGGATCGGGTGGGTGAAATTTATCACCTGGCCCACGCCCCGACGCAAAAATGGTACTTCGCGCCGGACATGGACGTCGATGAAGTCCTGATCATCAAGGGCTGGGACAGTCTCGACGATGGCCGCGCCAAATACACACCGCATGGCGCCTTCGATTTGCCGGAGACCGATGCGCGTACCCCGCCGCGGG
>JBPCWB010000512.1:0-3284 GCA_051009955.1 Hyphomicrobiaceae bacterium
GTGCTGCCGATTGGGTCCGATCAGTTCCTCGGCCTGCGCGTCGAAGGCGAAGAAATGTTCTTTCGTGTGGGCAAGGACATGAAACACACGCTCGGCGATACCATTACAATCACCGCAAAGCCGGAGCGTCTGCATCTATTCGACGCCGCCAGCGGTCGCTCGCTGCTCGAATAACCTAGCGGAGCGCACCCCGATGAAACCCGCCGCATTCGACTATCATCGCCCCGCAAACCTCGACGAGGCGATTGCGCTTCTCGCCTCACTGCAAGGCGAGGTCTGCCTGATCGCAGGGGGACAAAGCCTCGGTCCGATGCTCAATCTGCGGCTAGCGCGTCCTGACCACATCGTTGATATCAATGATATCGGGACTCTCGATGGCATCGAGAATAATGATAAGGCGATTGAGATCGGCGCGCTCGTCCGACACCACCGGCTAACGACCGACACGATGATTCGGCGCCATCTACCCATTCTCGCAGATGCAGCTGCCACTATTGGCCACTATGCCATCCGACAGCGTGGCACCATCGGCGGCAGTTTGGCACACGCTGATCCGGCCGCTCAATTGCCGCTTATCGCCGTTCTCCTCGACGCGGAAATCGTCTGCCGTTCGCCTGCCGGCGAGCGCCGCCTGCCAGCCCGGGAATTCATCCACTCGATCATGACGACGGCCCTTGCGCCTACCGAAATCGTGACCGCAGTCCGACTCCCCGTACTTTTACCCGCGACCGGCTGGGGCTTCGAGATTTTCTCCCGGCGCCGCGGAGATTTCGCCATCGTCGCCGTCGGTGCGCTCCTCGGTCTGGACACTTCTGGCCGCGTTGAAACCCTACAGATCGCGATCGCCGGCATGGAAGACACGGCGATCCGGCTTGACGAGGACACCAACTCATTCTTGGCGCGAGTGCCTGACGATGACTGGATCGCTAAGCTCTCCAGTGCCGTAGCACGTTCCGGGAATCCGCAAGACTCTCCCGGCATCCCACGTGACTTTCGCATCGAGCTTGCCCGCACGCTGTCGCGACGAGCCCTGACGACTGCCCTAGATCGCTGTAAGGAGTTCAGCGGCCCATGATCCCCCGTGCCATCACCCTCACCATCAACGGAGAGCAGCGCAAAACTCTCATCGAGCCGCGGCGACTCCTGTCAGACGTTCTGCGCGAAGATTGCGCCCTTACCGGCACTCACGTCGGCTGTGAGCATGGCGTGTGTGGAGCGTGCACTGTGCTTGTCGACGGCAGGCCCGCTCGATCCTGCCTCATCTTCGCAGTACAGATGGAGAGGCACGAAATCACGACCATCGAGGCCGTAGCGGGGAATGAGCGCCTGAGCCCTTTGCAGCAGGCTCTGCACGAGGAACACGGCCTTCAATGCGGCTTCTGCACGCCTGGCATCGTCATGACGTTCGAAGCCTATCTTCGCGAAAATCCCCAGCCCACGGCCGAGGAAGTGCGAGACGTGCTGTCGGGTAATCTCTGTCGCTGCACGGGATATCAAGCCATCGTCGCAGCTGTGCTCAAGGCGGCAGCCGTCATGCGGGAGGAACAGGCATGATCGATGCTGCACGACAGACGAAGGGCCAGATCGGCCAACCGCTGCTGCGCCGTGAGGACTATCGACTGCTGACCGGCGAGGGATGTTTTCTGGACGACATTTGCGTTCCGGGGGCACTGCATGTCGCTTTCGTGCGCTCTCCGTATGCCCACGCATTCATCCGCGGTATTGACATGTCCGCCGCGCGTGCGATCCCCGGTGTTGTTGCCTGCGTGACCGCTGCCGAGGTCAACGCATGGACAACCAAACTGCGGATGGCTCCGCCGATCGAGGGGCTTCAGCCCGTAGAAATGGCGACTTTCCCGGCCAACAAAGTTCGGTTCCAAGGTGATCTCGTTGCCTGTGTCGTCGCCATAGACCGCTACGTCGCAGAAGACGCAGCTGAGGCCGTTGCTGTCGACTATGAACAGCTGCCACACGTGCTTTCGTATGACGAAGCCGTGCGGGCCGATGCGCCCCTTGTCGACGACGGCCTGCCCAGCAATCTCGTCTCACATCAATCGTTCTGCGCTGGTGACGTTGCCGCGCGGATGAGCGAGGCAGATAAGATCGTCACAGCGCGCTTCCATCAGCATCGACAGACGCACGTGCCAATCGAGACACGCGGTTGTCTTGCAATTTGGGATGCTGGCCGTGAACATCTGACATTCCACATCGGCAATCAGGTGCCGCATCCGTTGCGCACCGCGCTCGCAGGGCGTCTCGGCTTGTCGGAGAGCCAGGTGACGGTGATCGTGCCGGACGTCGGCGGCGGCTTCGGACAAAAAATTGCGCTTTACCGCGAGGAGCTGACGGTTGCTGCTCTTGCCCGCCACCTGAAACGCCCCGTGCGGTGGCGCGAGGATCGTCTGGAGAACCTGCAGGCTGCCTCGCATGCCCGCGAGGACACCTGCCGCGTGCGTGTTGGCGTCCGCTGCGACGGCACCATCCTCGCGCTCGAACTTGAGATGGAAGAGGATTTCGGCGCTTACTGCTTCTATCCCGCGAATTACCTCGCTCGCGTCGTGGCGATGATCTTGACGGGGCCATACCGTGTCGACACCTACGCCTTTGATGTCAAGGTGGCGCTGACGAACAAGTGCGGCAATGGGCCGATGCGCGCACCGATGGCCATCACGAGTTGGGTAATGGAGGGCACGATCGATGCCATCGCTGCCGAACTTGACGTCGACCCGCTGGAGGTGCGCCGCAGAAATACGCTGCATGAGAGTGATCTGCCCTATACGATGCCGACAGGCGAAGTGCTACTTGACATCACGCCCGCTGAGACGCTGGAAGCCGCGGCTGCAGCCCTCGATTATATCGGCTTTCGTCGTCGACAGGAGGATGCGCGCGCCGCGGGCCAGTATCTGGGATTTGGATTCTGTACGGTCATCGAGTCGACCACCTACGGTTCGAAATTTTATAAAGCCGCCGGCATAGCCGGTTCAGGTCACGAGGCGGTCTGGGTGCGTATCGAACCGTCCGGCGCGGTCAATGCATCTGCGGGCGTGTCGGCCACGGGCCAGGGCTACGAGACGGGACTGGCGCAGGCAGTCAGTGACAGACTCGGCGTCGATGCCGGCAGCGTTCGCATTGCACTCGGCCATACGGACATAGCGCCCTACGGAATGGGCAGCAGGGGCGCGCGTGGAGGCACGGCTGGTGGCGGCGCACTCTATCTTTGTGCCAAGAAGGCACGCGACCACGTACTACGTATTGCCGCCGCCAAACTTCAGCTTGAGGGCACT
>JBPCWB010000513.1:0-10907 GCA_051009955.1 Hyphomicrobiaceae bacterium
GTTGACGATCGCCTCGTGTCGCTGATGGTCGGTCTGGATGGCGACGGCATCCGCGCCTGAGCCGTCGCAACCAACGTGGCGCTGATCAACTTGCGAGCGCAAGATCTTCGATTGGCTCGTCGACACCTGGCAATTCAGGAACAGCGGGGAATGCGACCACGTTTGTTTCGATGTCCGCGAGAGGCTGTCGGCGTTGCCGGAACCAGCGCAGCTGCGTGTTCGACAATATGGCATCCTGCTCGACGGCCTGTACAAGGAGACCATCATCATCGCCGAGCAGTTGGTGCAGCACGCTGTCAATATCGGTCTCTTCGATGTCGGCGCGCAAATACCAGGTTTGGTCGAGCGGTCGTGCCCAGGCGTCACCAAGCATCATGATGGCCGAGGCAAGGACGTGCTTGTTGGCCTGGGGTTCTGCGAGATCGTAGGAAATCAAGTAGGTCTGCATGGCGGGGCTCGCTGTTGTCTGTTCTTGCATTGGGCCTTGCCGGCCAGGTTCGGGGGACGCACCACAACACGCACGACGTGCGACGCAAAACACGCATGGACTCAGCTACTTAGGGGTGTTCTCGGGCAACCAGGGAGTTGAGAACGTAAAAAGAACACTGCCCGACTCGCATGAACGTGTCCAGCATAAGTTCGGGAAATGTTCTATTTTGTTCCTAGAGGCCTGTAGGGGCGTCTTCGTCGCCGAAAAGAACCAGTTGATTGGGGTGATCGCGGTCTCTTGGAACACTGCAGTGGCGGCCGAAGTCAACGCGGTCCAGAAGCCCGGGAAACTCGTTCTTGAAACGCTCAATTGCCTTTTCGCGGGCGGCCGGGTGCTTCTTGCCTTCCCAGATTTCATAGAGACGCCGCGGATCGCAGCCGTATCGCGCGACGAGATCGCGGCGGCGAATCCTGAGCCAGCGGGCGATCCAGATGTCGACGGCATCGGCCTCGCTTAACGCGCGGACGGCCGGGCGGGCCTCTGGTGGACTCTCGAACAACGCTGCAACCATCTTGTCTATCTTACTCGTCCCGTATCACTTGGTTTGCCGGGTCGCACCGGCGTCAGTTCGCGGCTTGACTCATACGACCTAGCAGCTCATTCATCGCAGAACAAAACAGCAATGTGATGGCCGCAGTGTGGATCTGATACGACCTCGAATGCCGCCACACGAGGGTCTCCCGTGATACTTTTTCCGGCCATTGATCTCAAAGATGGGCAGTGCGTTCGCCTCGAGCTTGGCGAGATGGACGCGGCCACAGTCTTTGGCGACGATCCCGCGGCTCAGGCGCGCGCCTTCGAGGACCAGGGCTTTGAGTGGCTCCACGTTGTGGATCTGAACGGAGCCTTTGCCGGCCAACCCGTCAATGCCGGCGCCGTCGAGGCGATCCTGTCGGCGATCTCGGTTCCGATGCAACTGGGAGGCGGCATCCGTGATCTTGCGACGATCGAAATGTGGCTGGAGAAGGGTGTGCGGCGTGTGATCCTCGGCACCGTCGCTGTCCGTAACCCTGATCTCGTCCGCCAGGCCTGCAGAGAATTCCCGGAACGGATCGTTGTCGGCATCGACGCCAAGGGTGGCAAGGTCGCGGTCGAAGGTTGGGCCGAAACCAGTGAGCTGACAGCAATAGAACTTTCAGGCCGCTTTGAGGATGCCGGCGTGGCCGCGATCATTTACACAGACATCGATCGCGACGGCGTTCTGAAGGGTTTGAACTTGCCGGCGACAGCCGAGCTTGCCCAGGCGACGTCAATTCCAGTCATTGCGTCGGGCGGTCTCGCCTCGATCGACGACATCAAGGCATTGCTGGAACCGCGACATGCTTTGCTTGAGGGCGCCATTACCGGCCGTGCGCTTTACGACGGTCGCCTCGACGCCGGCCAGGCGCTGACCTTGATCGCGCGACATCGGAGCCAGACGTGAAAATTACCCTGATCTATGCCTATTGGCCCAATCAACCGTTTGAGGTGACCTGGTGCGATTTGCCGTGGGCTCTGCGCGATGCGGGCCTGGCGAAGCGTTTGCACGGCGACGATCACGATGTCCGCGAGTCCATCCTGATGTCGGAAGAAGACAACCCGGAAGAGCTGCGCAGCGGGTTCATTCTGGCGCGGCAGATCGCAGACGAAATCAAAACGGCCCGTGCCCAGGGCGAACTGCCGGTGACGTTGTGCGGCAGTTGCGCGCTGGCGGCCCTTGCCAACATCTCGGCACTCGGCGGTGAGGATACAGGCGTCGCCTGGTTCGACGCCCACCCCGATCTCAACACGCCTGAGACGACGACAAGCGGTTTGCTGGAAGGCATGGCACACGCGACGATCGCCGGATTGGCGTGGTACGGGATGGCGCGCGAACACGCCAAACTTGACTCACCGGTATCGTTGGAAAAGTCGGCTCTCTATGGTGCCCGTGACATCGACGAAGCCGAAGCGGCCCTGCTCGACATGCACGCGATACCGATTGCCAAGACCGCTGCGGAAATCAATGCCCGACTGCAAGGCTGCAAAGCGACCTATGTCCATCTCGACATGGACGTTCACGACGACCTCACCGTTCGCACCAATACATTTTCCGTGCCTGATGGCCCTTCGGTCGATGAGGTGCGCAGCACGCTCACGGCCATTGACAATATTCAGGCCATTGCGGTGACCGGTCTCGACCCAGCCGCAGCGGACACGGCGAAAGCCAGCCGCATTGCCATCGAACATGTTCTGGCGATTGCCAACCACCTCACAGACACAGCTGAACCGGCGGCTTGATTATGCTGAAAACCCGCATCATACCCTGCCTTGATGTCAAAGACGGCCGCGTCGTCAAAGGCGTGAATTTTGTTGACCTGATCGATGCGGGAGACCCGGTCGAAGCGGCTGCCGCATACGATGCGGCCGGCGCCGATGAATTGTGCTTCCTCGACATTACAGCCAGCCACGAAGATCGCGGCACACTCTTGGATATCGTCCAGCGCACGGCGGAACGATGCTTCATGCCGTTGACCGTTGGCGGCGGGGTGAGAACTGTGCAGGACGTGCGCCGTCTCCTGGAAGCCGGGGCCGACAAGGTATCCATCAATACGGCGGCTGTTTCAAACCGCCAATTCGTGCGCGAGGCTTCGGAGAAATTCGGCGCACAATGCATTGTCGTTGCGATTGATGCCAAGAAGGTCTCCGACGACGACCAGCCGAACCGTTGGGAGATCTTTACGCACGGAGGCCGCAAGCCCACTGGCATCGATGGCGTTGAATACGCGCAGGAAGTCGTCGAACTAGGGGCTGGTGAAATTCTCCTGACATCGATGGATCGCGATGGCACGAAGATCGGTTTCGATCTGGGGCTGACCCGCGCCATTGCTGACAGCGTTGCCGTTCCTGTTATCGCGTCTGGCGGTGTCGGTGAGTTGCAGCACCTCGCCAACGGTGTCACCAAAGGCCACGCCAGCGCGGTTCTCGCCGCGTCCATCTTTCACTTCGGCCTATTTACCATCGCCGAGGCGAAGCAGCATATGGCCGCAGCGGGCATTCCGGTGCGGCCCGTTTGACTCGACGGCTATGCGGCGGCTTCGCGGTTTTTAGCCAAGCGCGCATCGACAAGGCGCACAGTCTGGTCGACGGAATCGGACTGCAAGCCGTGCTGCGCGGATATCGTCTTAACCAGGCAATCCACACGTTCGATGTTGGGTGCGCCGGCGTAGAGCGCACGCGCCGCCGACGAGGGCTTGAGCAGGCCGTTGGCAGCATTGGCGTATTTCTCGAACGGCACCAGGTCGGCCGGGTCGGCACCCATGGTCTCGCACAGCTTGTTGACCCAGTCGTAGATGCTACGTGACATCTCAAGGTCGGTGTGGACGGCTTCCTTGATAGACCGCGCGTCTCCTTCTTGGATACAGCGGTAGTTTCCTGTCAACAGCATCGCCCACTTGGCCAACGGCACAAAGATCGAATTATGCACCTTCAATTTCACCGGGAGCTCCAGGCTCTCGCCGTCGAACTCAAAGCGCGCAGCCTCGATGTCGGCCTGAATATCACGAAGGATCTGGGTGTGCGCGTCCGAAGTAAACCGAGCTGCCTTGAAGTTGGTCGGCAACGTGACCTGTAGAACGTTGACTGGTTCTTCCGGCGGCCGAAAGGCCTGGGCGTCCGGGCTGCACAGCGTGACAAGAGTTGGATCGAATGATGCCCACACACTTGCGTCGGCATAACACTTTTCGATGGCGACGGCGTCGATGCCGGGAATGCGCTTCAAATAAGGCAACGGCGGCATGTTCATGGTCGACATGCAGGGTTTGCCAGACTTCGCCACCGCTTCGAGAAGCTCGCGCACGCCCGGCGAGCGGTATTGCGGCTCCTGCATGGCCAGACAGATGAGATCGTAGTCGGCGGGATTGACGTCGCCGGTGCCGGCAGCCCGGATCGAGCCCGGCAAATCCTTCGAATTCACCTCGACGAGACCGTCACGGCCACGCACCGGAAACCGCACTATCGCTCCGTTTGCATTGAACGCCTCAACCTCAGCCGGCAGGCAAACCATGGTCGCTGAATGGCCGGCCATTGCCATTTTGGTCGCCATCAGCGATCCGTAAGAGGCACCCATTAACAGAACGTTATAACTCTTTGACATAAGTAACCTTTGTTTTTTGAAGGGGCCGGAATCACTGCCATCACTGGCGATTTGAGCGGTCGGCAGCGGATGCCGCCTGAATGGGCATTCAATTCGGCACGGTCGCTAGCTGGACATTGACCCTAAACGAATGTCACTGCAGCAAGATCCGTACAGAGATAAGATCGTTGGTTATAGTGGCCCTTCGCGCAAATTTGAATATGGCGCGACAATATTTATGCACGATTTGGGCTATAGATCGCATAGACGATTCGATGTGAGAGGCCAGATGTACATGTCCCGGAAGACGACCACTGCTTGGCTGTTAGGCGTTTTGATCTTTGCGGCTGCGACCGTCGTCGCCGTTCCACGGCAGGCGTCCGCTGCAAAGCAGATCGAATGGAAGACATTGCTTCCGCAATTGCAGCCTTTGAAAGACCCGTTGTCCAACCTGACGCAGGATCAGAGGTTCGACATTGAAACGATCGCTTGGGAACGCACACTGACCGAGGCCGAACGACAACTCGTGCAAAACAAGCAGGGTATCTCGGACGCCGTGAAGTACGAGCGTCAATTCAAACAGGCCGGCATCGACGTCGATGACTTATTGAGAAAGTACAACAGCTGGCAGACGGCCGTCGAAGAACGCCAGAAGCAGGTCAACAAAGATCTGGACGGCCAGCAGGTCCGCATGCCGGGCTATCTCCTGCCCCTCGAATTCTCTGAAGAAGGCTCGACCGACTTTTTGCTCGTTCCTTATGTCGGCGCCTGCATTCATGTGCCGCCGCCGCCGGCCAACCAGATCGTATTCGTGCGCCTCGCCAAGAAACTCAAGGTCGAAGACATCTATACCGCGGCCTGGGTCACCGGTAAGATGAAAACCAAGTCCTCGAGCAAAGCGCTGAGCTTGATCGACGGGAGCTCAAATGTTTCGGTCGGCTATCATCTCGAAGCCGGATCCGCAGAGCCGTACGAGGAATAGTCTTGATCGGCCAAGCGACCGCCATCGGCCGGCCGCGAAATTTGGTCGTAGGCTTCCCAAGACCGGATTGAATTGTGTTACGCTCACCTGTTTCCAGGAGTTCAGCGTATGCGCAATGTTGTCATAACGGGATTGGGTTCAACGCGATTTGGCAAACTCGAAGGACGCAGTGTGCAAAGTATTGCCGCGGAGGCGACCGCGCAGGCCATTGCACGAGCAGGCGTAGAGAGAAGCGACATCGGGGCCCTCTACCTCGGCAATTTTGCCGCCGGTCCGCTGGCAGGTCAGGAGGTCCTGGCGGGTATCGTCGCGGATGAAGTCGGCCTGTCGGGGATTCCCTGTACCAAGGTCGAAGGAGCCTGCGCGTCTGGCGGAATTGCGTTTCGCCACGCCGCACTCGCAGTCGCGTCGGGCCAGTGTGATGCAGCCGTTGTCGTCGGTACCGAAAAAATGACCCATGCCCGTGGCAGCGATGTCACCGCGGCCCTGAACAACGCCATGGACAATCAGGCCGACGGACCGTCGGGTCTGACCTTTCCTGGATTCTTTGGTCTTGCCTGGCGCGCCCATGCTGCGAAATACGGCACCACGCGCGACGAGGTGTCATCAATCATCATCAAGAACAAGGCCAACGGTCTTAAGAATCCGCTCGCCCAAATGGGGGCAGAGCTGACGCCGGATGTCATTTGCCAGTCAGCGCCGATCGCTGATCCAATTCAGCTTTACGACTGCTGCCCGGTCAGCGATGGCGCCGCCGCTTTGGTTGTCGTCGCCGCCGACCGTGCCGGGGACGCGCCGGATCTGCCGATTAAGATCCGCGCTGCCATCCAAACCAGCGGTTCAGCCCGGCTCGCCGGTCACGACAGCCTCTGCACGTTCAAAACAACAGAACGCGCAGCGGAGCAGGCTTACGAACAGGCCGGCATTACACCATCGGACTTGGATGTCGCCGAAATTCATGACTGCTTCTCGATGGCCGAGGTCATTCATAGTGAAGACCTCAGATTGGTACCGCGTGGTGAGGGCGCCAAATGGGCCGCGGAGGGACGCACGCAGGTCGATGGTGATATTGCCATCAACGCATCCGGCGGTTTGCTGTCCAAGGGCCATCCGGTTGGGGCGACGGGCGTCGGCCAGCTCTACGAGGTCGCGTTGCAGTTGCGCGGCCAGCATCCCAATCAAGTCGAAGGTGCACGTCTGGGCCTCGCACAGAATGTTGGCGGTGCCGGCGTTGCGTGCACCGTTTCAATTCTGGAGCGCAGCGATGCCTGACTGGGTCGGTGAGACAGTTTCGGTTTTGGAATGTCCAGCCTGCGGCACGCTGGATCCGGGACCGCGCGAATTCTGCCCGGCTTGCCAGCATCACGGGCTCGAAACCAAGAGCGTTGCCGGCAACGGCGAACTTGTGAGTTGGACAATGATCCGACGACCGCCCACCGCCTTTCGCGAAGACGGTGAATACGCGGTCGCGGTGGTGGCGCTGGACGCTGGTGTCCAGGTCACGGGCCGCCTGGCATTTGACCTTGATGAGCCTTCGCCTGGAGCACGTGTGACAAGCGTGGCGCACAAGAACGGTGTTGCGGTCTTCGCGGCTGTGGCATAGATCGCCCGCGACGATCGACATATGAAACGAGTTGAGGAGACGACACCGTGCTGCTGGGCTGTATCGCCGATGATCTTACCGGTGCAACCGATCTGGCTTTGACGTTGACGCGCGGCGGTATGCGCACGATCCAGGTTATGGGTGTGCCTGAGAATGCTGATCAGTTCGCCGAATGTGATGCTGTCGTCGTCGCGTTGAAATCACGGACCAATCCACCGGATGAAGCGATCGACTGGTCGTTGCGCAGCTGTGATGCACTTCTGTCGGCCGGTGCAAAACAGATCGTGTTCAAGTATTGCTCGACCTTCGATTCCACAGACAAGGGCAATATCGGGCCGGTCGCCGATGCGCTCAACAACAAGCTTGGCAGCGAACTCGCCGTAGTTTGCCCGGCCTTTCCCACCAACAAGCGCACGATCTTTCATGGACATCTGTTCGTCGGCGACCTGCTGTTGTCCGACAGCCCGATGAAAGACCATCCCCTGACACCGATGCGGGACGCCAATCTTGTCAATGTGATGCAGCGGCAGACCACACTCGCGACCGGCCTGGTGTCCTACGAGACTGTTGAACGCGGGTCTGATGCGATCGCGCAAGCGTTGCGTGACGCGATTGATGCGGGTCAGAAATTCGTCGTCGTTGATGCCATCAACGATCGCCACCTCATGGATATCGGCACCGCCATCGCTGGTCATAAGCTGGTTACGGGCGGATCCGGTATCGCGCTCGGCCTGCCTGATAATTTCGCGCGCCAGGGCCTGTTCGAGAAAGCGGACATGAGCCAGCCGATGGTGGCACGGCCGGGGCGGGCCTTGATTCTATCGGGGAGTTGCTCCGAGGCGACGCGTGGTCAGATTGCGCGGGCCGTCAAGTCCGGCATGCCGGCGATGCGCGTTGATGCATTGGATCTGGCTGCGGGTAAGACGACCAAGGACGACCTGGTTGCCTTCGCCAAGGGTCAACTTCAGGACCAGCCGGTTTTGATCTATTCCAGCGACGCACCCGATGTGGTCGCAAAGGTGCAAGAGCAGCTCGGGCGTGAGGAGGCGGGGAGCCTCGTCGAGAATGCCTTCTCTGAAACGGCCAAGACCTTGGTTGGCGACGGCTTCAGCAAGATTATTGTTGCCGGCGGTGAAACGTCAGGTGCTGTCGTTGGCGGCCTCGGCGTTCAGGCGATCGAGATCGGACCGGAGATCGATCCCGGCGTGCCGTGGACCCGCAGCCTCGGCGGCGACGGCCTGGTGCTGGCGCTCAAGTCCGGCAACTTCGGCGCCGAAGATTTCTTCCTGAAGGCCTGGGACAAGCTCGCATGACCGCTGAAGCCGACGCGCGCGAGCAGATTTGCGCAACAGCATCATCGCTGTTCAATCGCGGCCTAACGCATGGTTCAACAGGCAACATTTCTGTGCGGTTGGATGATGGCGGTTGGCTGATGACACCCACGGGTTCGTCACTGGGCACGCTCGATCCGGCTTGCATATCCAAACTCGATATCGAAGGCCATCTTGTTGCTGGCGACAAGCCGACCAAGGAAGCCTTTTTACACACAACAATGTATGCCCAGCGACCACAAGCGGGCGCCGTCGTGCATTTACATTCGACCTACTCGGTCGCGGTAAGCTGTCTTGAGGACATTGATCACGGCAACTGTTTGCCGCCGATGACGGCTTATTACGCGATGCGCATTGGGCAACTGCCGCTGGTGCCCTACTATCCACCGGGTGACGAAACGTTGGCCGACGCCGTCGGTGCATTGGCTAGCGAGCATCACGCCGTGTTGCTGGCCAACCATGGCCCGGTGGTCGCCGGGTCGTCGTTGTCGGCTGCGACGGACGCCATCGAGGAATTGGAAGAAACAGCCCGCTTGTATCTGCTGCTACAGGGCCATCGCCTTCGCACGCTGACGGCGGAGCAGGTCGCAGAATTGCAGCGACGCTTTAAGAGCTAAGTCGGTGCGCTCAACTATTTTTGGGAGAGGAACCAATGACGAATTCAATCGATCTTTCAGGGCGCGTCGCCGTGGTCACCGGCGGTGCACAGGGGTTTGGCCGCGCGATCGTCGAGCGCTTCGTGGCCTCCGGCGCGGCTGTGGACATCTGGGATCGCGACACGGCACTGGCCGAGAAGACCGCGGCCGAAGTCGGCGGTGGCACACGTGCCGTTGCTGCTGATGTCTCGGACTTCGAGTCACTGCAAACGGCCCATGACTCCACGCTGGCTAAGCACGGCCGGCTAGACATTCTCGTAAACAACGCCGGGATCGCAGGCGCCAATGCCACGACCTGGGATATGGCCGTCGATGAGTGGCGCAAAGTCATGCGAATCAATCTCGACGGACCGTTCCTATGCAGCAAAGCCGTCGTGCCAACGATGATCAAGCAGAACTATGGCCGGATCATCAACATTGCGTCGATCGCCGGCAAGGAAGGCAACCCCAATGCCGCCCACTATTCGGCATCAAAGGCCGGTGTGATTGCCCTGACGAAGTCGCTTGGCAAAGAGCTCGCTGACTACGACATCTCAGTCAACGCGGTCACGCCGGCGGCCGCCAAGACCGCGATCTTCGATCAGATTACCCAGGAACACATTGACTTCATGCTGTCGAAGATTCCGCGCCAACGCTTTGTCAAAGTCGAGGAGTTGGCGGCCATGGTCGCCTGGATGGCGTCGGAGGAATGCGCTTTCACAACCGGCGCCGTCTTCGATATCTCCGGCGGGCGGGCAACGTACTGATGGGCCGCAGGTTCGATGCGTTTTTGATCGCATTGCGGCCACCACACGCGTGGACTAGCCCGCTACGTCATCACCGACGACGATAATGTGCAGATAGCGCGGACCGTGCGCGCCGCGGGTGTTCTTGGCTTCGATATCCGCGGTGCCGCTTGTGCCCGTAATGAAGTTGATGCTACGCGGATGGATGTTGCCGTGATCGCGCATGATCTGCCAATAGTCCTCCATGTAGCGCAGCAGTCGTGCGCCCTCGACCAGAACGACGTGATGCAGACCAAGGAAGTTGAACAGCGTCGGGCTGTCCGGGCGCGAGGAAAAGACCAACGTGCCGGTTTCGGCAATCGCATAATCGGCGACACCGACGGCGGCAACTTCATTCGGCGCAATGGTGTCGTGCCGCTCAACGTCGCCCCAATCAAGATCGGCTAACCGCTGCACGGGCGGCACGGCAACCTGCAATGGAATATTGCTACGCACCAGATAGCCGCGGATCGCCGCAACGGCCGTGTCCCAATGCGCGATCTCGTCCACCGTTGCCGTCAGGCGCTCGGACGTTGCGCGCCCGATGAATTTCTGACGATTGGTCAGATCCGGGAACTTGGGCTGGATGGCGCTATGCCCCTTCAGCAGGTCGGCTGCCGCCTGCGCGATCTCCGTTGCCGATGCCCGACTACCGTTGGCCTTGCGAATGCGGCTGAGGATCTCCGTCCTGGCGTCCGTCATCGCCGTCGTCCCTGCTTGTATTGATCCATGAACGTACCGGCTTGCGGCGCGGTGAGATCGCGATATCGTGTCCATCCTGCCGCGCCCGGCAGCGTCACGATGCGACCCCTGCGACCGGCAAGAAGTTCGAGAATACGAACGCCGGCCCGGCTCAACAGGCGATACAGCCGCGGGCGCTTGGCCAATGCTGCCCAGATGCCCAGCGCCAAGCGATATGGCCGCGCCACCAAGCGCCTGCGCCACTGCTCTTCGCGTAGCCGACGCATAAGATCGGGCAGCGGGATGT
>JBPCWB010000514.1:0-2897 GCA_051009955.1 Hyphomicrobiaceae bacterium
TTGTCAAGGTCAGGGCTGACGACTGAAACGTTGCTTTGGCAATGGCACAACCAAAGAGCAGATGCGTTGACTTCTTGTCGAGCGCGCACGGCAATTTCTTGCCGACGCTGCACCGCTGACAAGAGAACTATCCTGGGAGCCATTGGATGTTATTCCTGGGCGTACAAGTGTAAGGTCTTACAGCCTAACCTGATGGCTCATGGGATCAGCAGCTCCATTTTAATACCAAATTTCACCTCGATTACATCGGTGAAGCAAATCGTGAATCCCTCCCAGCCCGGATACAATTGAGAGGCAAGGCTCCTCGCTCCCGCGCTTTGCTGATCCAACCATGATGAGGCGCTCATGCGAAGTGCCAAACCGGATTCGATCGAACAGGAGAAACTTCAGAGGCGAGTGCGCATTGCAACTTACTGCGGCATGAACCCTGACCCCTGCTCTTGGGATGATGATGAGATCACGTTGCTGGACAAGCTTGATGATATCGCTCAACAGCGTGGCATGGAGTACATGTATCGCTACGCAATGGACTTGTTTGGTCGGAACAGAAACTAACCGCCATGAACGACTAGGAGTTGGTAGCTGCAGCTCGATAGTCATTTCCAGCTGAGTCTGCGAACAGTGGTAGCCATATGGCGTGCCTTGCCGCTCGGCACTCGGGATCGACGACTCAAACCAGCTGCGAGGTATTCAATCCTTGCGGCACCCAAGACCATAGATCCGACGCTCGTGTCCCCAGTACTCCAGACGAGAGTGGAGATGACCGGCTGTTCAGCTGTGCGCGAATGAAGTGTTCTGAATTTCAATATTCACCATTATTGCATTAAGGTATTACTCGAAGAAGTGGCCGAGCAGCAAGAAGGGAGCAACAATGGACGTCACGACCAAGACGCTGCGTCATTCGTTAGGAGCTCCGAACAACGCACGCCGGCACCAGATTGAGAATTGGTCTGTCAAGCGCCTCCCACTAAGATCGCTCACGCCGATCCGGAACGTTTTAGGCATGAGCATCTTTTGCCTGAGCGTTCTTGTATTGGGCCCGCTTGAGCAGGTTGTTATAGGAGGAAAGAAGATTGGCATGGCGGCCGCCCAAACGGCTGCCGATCGGACGAAGACCATCACCGGCCCGATCCGGGACGCGACCACTGCCGGTCACTATGCGTTCGGTGTGGGCGACACGGTTGCAGTGACAGTCATCGGCCGTACCGATCTTAATGGGCAATTCCTGATCGGCCTGGACGGCACTTTCCGCCATCCTTTTGTGGGTGCGATTCCCGCCGCCGGTCGCACGTGGGAGAATGTGGAAGGGGATCTCAAGAAAAAGCTGAAGCGTCTTCTGGCCCGCGACGTACGGCTCAGCGTTGATATCGGTGTCTTTAGGCCGGTGTATGTGATCGGCGACGTCATCCGCCCCGGCGAAGTCGCTTACACGCCTGGTCTGCCGACCTTCACGGCCGTGGCGAAGGCCGGCGGCGTTCCATCCCTTCGCCAGCTCCCGCCCAACCAGATCGCCCAGATCGCGTTGTCGGAACGCGACCTGCGGGTCGCCGAAGCCGAGTTGGCCGGATTTCTCATCCGCCGCGCCGCGCTCGACGCGGCGCTGTCCGGCGAACTGAAAATCGCTATACCTGCGGAGTTGAAGCACAATAGCCAATCTTCGCTAATTGCGGAATTGCTGGCCCGCCAAACAGCCGTTCTGGAAGGCGAACGGACCCGCATACAACGCCTTCGAGAAATGACGCAGAGCGAGGAGCGCCACCTGGAAACCGAAATCGCCGCACTTGCAAAAGAGCAAGCGATCATTGCGGCCCAGGCAAAGACGATCCACACCGAACTACAAAAAATCTTGGCGGCGTCGAAGAGAGGGCTGGTCACCAGCAGGCGCGTGCTCGACTTTGAGCGGTTCAAAACGGGCAACGACCAAGCCCGCTTCCGGATAGCAGCCGCCATGTCCCGCGCCCGGCAGCAGCGGGTAGAACTGGAAAAGCGCCAGCGGCACGAGGAGGATGTGCTGAAGCAGGAACGGCTGCGGCAGCGGCTGGCTGTGGAATCCGACATCGAGCGCGCCCGCGCGCGCATTAACGGCGCCAGAACCGCGCTGGCACTGGGGTCGCAGGTTGCAGCAAATGACCCGAACGTCAGCCGCCCTGAACCAACCTTCACCATCATCCGAACCACGGTACAAGGCCAGACTGTACTAAACGCCAATGCTTCGACACCACTTGTTCCGGGCGACGTTCTGGAGGTGCGACTGGTTCCGGTCACGACGCCTCCGGTAACCGTCACGAAGGATTAGGCCAATTCGTCCCGCGCTTGACTGACAAACCACACCATACAGGAAGCCTGCTAGTGGAAAGGGCGTCAAACAGCGGAGCCAAACGGTTAGGCTTGGATATCATCTCGATGAGGATCAATTTGACACCGCTGGCCAACAATATTGATGTCATCTCCCGAAATGCTTCGCTCAGGCTTGCGTTGCCAGGGTCGTCAGCTGGTTGCGATCGGCCTCGTATCTGCAACGGAATTGCATGTTATAGTGATCCTGCAACTAGCACATCATGCGCCCCTATTTTTTCCCGCGCTGTCAGAGTCGCATCGGCGCTTCGGCGGTTGATTTCTCGACCTTGGAGCCGAAACCCGCAGGCTCCAACATCGGTCGCGAGGAGGCGTAAGTGTTCACAGTAATGACGTATGCTCCGGCATCGATATACGCGCGATGCATATCGACGTTCGCATCCCAGTGATCCAGTGCAACGACGATCTGAGCCGTATTGCCAATCACAAAGTCAACCGTATCCATGAGCAAGCACGACCACTCCACGCCCGGCGGTCGCGGCTCATCCCGGCTGAACCATCAATGCGACAGTCGACCACGATGTTTAGACGTTCCTTAGTCC
>JBPCWB010000515.1:0-2890 GCA_051009955.1 Hyphomicrobiaceae bacterium
GCACACCGATCAACCGGCAGGTTTCGACGTCGTCATCGCAGATTTCGGCTGCGCGTCGATAAGCTCGTGCCACGCGCTCTTCTCGCGGCACATTGCGAATTGTCGAACGCATCTCTTCGAGGGCCCACCGCAGGTTGATCGCCGTTGGCCGTTGCTCGGCGAGATAGTCGATGGCTGCTTCAAGGGCGGTATCCGAGGTATCGTCACGCAGCTTCAGGCACAGACCATAGACGGCCGTTGCGCCGATCAAAGGTGCCCCACGGACCTGCATCGTTTTGATCGCACGCGCCGCATCATCAACGGTCTCAAGTCGCGCAATCTCGAAGCGATGCGGCAGTACGGTCTGGTCAATGATACTGACGGACCAGCCGTCGTCGTTGACCCAGATGGTTCGATAAGCCTGACCGTCAATCTTCATCTGTCAGCTATTGCCTCCCATTGGGGTTGCCATGGGGATCTGCAGTGTATCGTCAAGCCCGCAACTGCGGCAGCTCAGATCATACCATTCCGCAGCGGGACGTGCGGATCGATCGACAATGCGCAACGTTCGCGCATCACAGACCGGGCAATTCTGCGCCCGGCCTGGCTCAAGCCGCCAGCCGTGGATCGTGAGAAGCACGCTGCGCGCCTGACTGGCGGAGAGTTTGACGACAGCTGAAATGGTTAGTGCCCCTCGAAGTCCATCAATATGTGGCAATCCACTCCGTCCGCCTCGAGCCTGCTTCGGCCGCCAATCTCCGGCAAGTCGATCACAAACGCCGCGCCGACCACGACGCCATTCAATTTCCGCACGAGCTTGATCGCCGCCTCTGCCGTCCCCCCCGTCGCGATCAGATCGTCGACGATCAGAACCCGTTCGCCGGTTTTGATCGCATCTTTGTGAACTTCGATGGTGTCCGTGCCATATTCGAGCTCGTAGTCCTGCCCGATCGTCTCGTAGGGCAGCTTGCCTTTTTTGCGGACTGGAATGAAGCCGCAACCCAAGCGATCCGCAACCGCACCGCCGAGAATGAAGCCACGTGCCTCAATTCCTGCAACGGCATCAACGGGTTCGGTACGGTAGGGCTCGGCCAATCTGGCCACTGCCGCCTTGAAGCCCTGCGCATCGGCGAACAATGTCGTCACATCCCTAAAAATAATACCGGGCTTGGGATGATCTGGAATGCTGCGTACCAGGCTCTTGAGGTTGTCCACTGCTACTTCCTTCGTCGGACGCCAAATTGACGGCGCAAATTAGCAATAAATCTGTTCACACTATAGACAATGGGGATTGGCAGGACAGGTTACATGGTCTCGGGAGCTATGGATATGGCCGAACCCAGATTCACGATGACGGCCGAGGAGGATTTGCCGCGCACGCTGCGCCGTGAAAAGGAAGCACGTGCGCGAGAGCGCGAGGCCGAGGCGCAGTCCGCGCAGCATGCTGTCGAAACCCACGACTACGTGAGCGAAGAGACCTATGAACCGGATCCCGTGACGGTGACGCGTCTGAATATTCCGTTCCTCCATCTCATGGTGTTCTTTATCAAGGCCGTGTTTGCCGCCATCCCGGCGATGCTCATATTCGTGGTCATCTGCGTTTTGATCGGCGAGGCGCTGCAAGCTTACATCCCTGAGTTGCGGCAATTCGAGCTCATCATTCGCACTCCGTTGGCGCCCTAACGATTCGCGCACAGCCGCTCTAACCCTTGAGGACGCGGCCGGCGACGGCGTCGAGCTTTGCCACGAGTTCAGGATCGCGCGCGTCCGGCGCCGTGATCAGCGCGACATCCAATGCCTTGTCAGAGCCAATTGGACATGGCGGATGCTCACGCGGGAACGATTTCGCCAGACTGAGAACCATGCGCTGAGCCTTGGCCGTGTTGTCTTGCATCACCTTGATGACACTGGCGACATCGACATGCTCATGTTCATCATGCCAGCAGTCGTAGTCGGTGACCATGGCCACGGTCGCGTAACAGATCTCGGCTTCTCTGGCCAACTTGGCCTCAGGCATATTGGTCATTCCGATGACGTCGCAGTTCCACGAGCGATATAGAAAGCTTTCCGCCTGGCTCGAGAACTGCGGACCTTCCATGGCGAGATAGGTGCCGTCTCGCTGATGGGGGATCTCCTCTGCCTTCATTGCTTTTTCCAGTTCGTCGACGACCGTCGGACTGACCGGATGGGCCAGCGAAACATGCGCCACCAGGCCGGTTCCGAAGAAGCTCTTGTCACGCGCAAACGTCCGGTCGATGAACTGATCGACAAGAACGAAGACGCCCGGCGACAGTTCTTCACGAAACGAACCACAGGCTGAAATGGAGACGAGATCGGTGACACCTGCGCGTTTCATGCAGTCGATATTCGCGCGATAGTTGATGTCCGTCGGTGAAACCCGGTGGCCGCGGCCGTGACGCGGCAGGAAACGGATTGGAAGCCCGGCGATCTCGGCAAAAAGGATCTGGTCGGATGGCTGCCCCCAGGGACTGTCGATCGTCTCCCAGCGCGGATTTTCGAGTCCCGGCAGGTCATAGAAGCCACTGCCGCCGACAATCCCGAGAACGGTCTGAGTCATGATCTATCTCCGCTGGTTGAGGCGTGGTCTTCGTAGCGCAGCAAAAAAGGCCCTGCAAGGAGGGCCTTTCGAGATAGTGGCAGACTGGCTTCCGGTCGTCCGGTAGGCCGAAGCCTGTTCATGTGAACTGGCCTCAGTGCTTCATGCCTGACCAGATGCGCCGCTTGGCGATGTAGAGCAGAACCGAGGTGATCAGGAGGTAGATGAGCACTTGCCAGCCGATCTTCTTGCGCTCATTCAACGTTGGGTCTGAGGCCCAGGACAAGAACGCGGCAACATCCTTGGCATAGTTCTCGACGGTGGCCGGCGTGCCGTCCTGATATTCGATCTGGC
>JBPCWB010000516.1:0-6060 GCA_051009955.1 Hyphomicrobiaceae bacterium
TTCCGGACGAGGGAGGCGCGACCGAGTTCGCCTCGACGCGATCCGTCTATGAAGCGCTGCCGGAAAGCCTGCAGCGTGAATTGGAAGGTGTCGAGGTCGAACACGATCTTGTCTATTCGCGGCGGATCGTCGGGTTTGAGTTCACTGAGGAAGAGGCGGCCGAGATGCCGCCGGCACGCCACCCACTGGTTCAGACAAATCCTGTGACGGGCAGAAAGTCGCTATTGATCGGCGCCCATGCCAAGTGCATCGTCGGTTGGCCCGAGGACCGCAGCCGCGCTCGGCTTGATGATTTGATGGCGCGCGCGACGCGCCCCGAAAATTGCTACCGCCACGAATGGGCGACAAATGATATCGTGATTTGGGACAATCGTTCGGCGTTGCATCGCGCGACACCGTTCGACACGACCAAGTACCGACGTCTGATGCAACGCACGACGATCTCGCTGATGCAGTGACCTCGCGAAGCCGTGGGCCTCCCACATTTGCCACGGACCAGAAATCCATCCAGAATTGACGTCCGGCACTACGACCGAGGGCAGGCAATATCAACATGCAGCTGCAAAGCGAAGACGAACTTCTTGACGGCATTCGTCGCTGGGTGGAGATCGAGAGCCAGACCGCGGACGTCGACGGTGTCAACCGCATGATGGATGACGCAGAGCGGATCTTCCGCGCCGAAGACGCCGTGGTCGAGCGCATTCCGGGCCGCGACGGTTTCGGCGACTGCCTGTCCGTATCGTCACCTTGGGGTGGCGACGGAGACGGCATCCTCGTGCTCTGCCATCTCGACACGGTGCATCCACGCGGAACGTTGGACAGTCTGCCGTTTCGTATTGAGGATGATTGCGCCTATGGCCCGGGCACCACGGATATGAAAGGCGGCGCCTATCTTGCGTTCGCGGCGTATCAGAGTCTCACGCGCGAGGGCCGAGAAACAATGTTGCCCGTGCGTTTTCTTTACGTCTCCGACGAAGAGGTCGGAAGTCCATTTTCGCGCAGCTACATTGAGGCCGCCGGTGAGCGCGCCAAGTATGTTCTGGTCACCGAGTCCGCCCGCAAGCATGGCAATCTCGTCATCGCCCGCAATGGAACTGCGCGCTATCAAATCACGGCAACAGGCCGCGCTGCCCATTCCGGCGGCCAGCATCGCCATGGCCGCAGCGCCATTCGGGAACTGGCGCGGCACGTGCTGATGCTTGAGGAACAAACTGACTACGATCGCCAACTGACCTTCAACGTCGGACAAATCCGTGGCGGCACCAGCGACAATACCGTGCCTGAAACCTGCGTCGCCCGGGTCGACGTGCGGATCGCAACGATGGAGGACTATGAAGCGGCGGACCGCCTGGTTCGCAGCCTCAAACCGCATGATCCGGACGTATCTCTCGACATTACGGGTCGGCTCAATCGCCCGCCCTATCCGACGACGCCGGGGATCCGGGCACTGCTGGAACACGCGCAGAAGCTCGCTGCGGAACTGGGCTTCGACGTTGATGGCGTCGCCACCGCTGGCGGCAGTGACGGCAGTCTGGTCGCCAACAAGGTTCCGACGCTTGACGGTCTTGGTGTGCGCGGCGGCGGCGCCCACACCTTGAATGAGCATCTGCGCATTTCATCGCTGATCCCGCGCCTCGGCTTGATGCGCCGCTTGATGGAGACGCTGCAATAGACCCTGTTCAGCGAACTGGTGCGTGGACGAAATCTCCAGCAACAACAAGCGGTGCTCGATGCGAACGTCCTGGCTTCACGTCCTGATTGCGATTGCCGGTGGCTACGCAGTTTGTCTGCAGCTGGGCAAGGTTCCGGCGGCGCTGCCGCTTGTTGGCGACGAGTTCGACCTCACGCATTGGCAGCGCGGCGCGATCGTCTCCTCGTTAAGTGTCTTGACGGCGGTATCGGGCATCTTCATCGGCCTATGGGCCAATCGCTTTCGCGCTGATCGTATCGCCATCCTCGCTCTGACGATTGCCATCTTGTCCGGTCTTGCCGGCGCAGCGACTGAGAGTTTCCTGCCGCTTCTTATGACACGACTGGCGGAGGGGCTCGGTTACATCATGGCCATGGCGGCGTTACCGGCCGTCGTTGCCGCGTATTGTGCGGTCAACGACCGATCCGTGGCAATGGCCCTTTGGAGCAGCAGTGTGCCAGGTGGCATCGCGGTGCTGATGCTGTCATCGCCACTTTTGATCGGCTCGCTGGGCTTTGACTGGCGCGAACTTTGGATCGCGACGTCGGTGGCCATGGCGGTCGTCCTTGTCGCAATGGTGGCCTGCTTTCGACCATTGCGCGCACCGTCTCACCCACCAATTGCACGATCGCCGCCGCTGTCTGACCTGCGCGGAGCGCTGCAGGTCCGGACCGTGTCGTTGGTTGGTCTATTCATCCTCTATTCTGTGCAATTTCTGGCCGTCATCTCCTTCCTGCCGACCATGCTGGTCGAGCAGAACGGAGTGGCTCTGGGCACGGCAGCCTTCTTTGGCGGCATTGTCGCGGTTGGAAACGCGCTTGGCGCGGTCCTCGCGGCAACGCTCATCAAGGCCGGCCTGCGCCGGCGCAACATCATCGTCGCCGGTTATGCCACGATGGCCGTCGCAGCGGCCTTTGTGTTGACGGATATTGCGCCGCTGCCGGTCCGGCTGGTCGCTGCTCTCGTTTTTGCGATGGTCGGAGCCCTGATCCCGGGGACGATCTGGACCTACGTACCGGAACTTGCCAGTCATCCAGCGCAGGCACCGATTTACGCCGGTATGTTCATCCAGGGCTCGGGCCTTGGTCAGATCATCGGTCCTGTTGTTCTTGGCGGTCTTGTCGATGTCTTCGGCGCGTGGGAGTACGCACTGATCCTTACGACGATCGCGTCTCTGGGCGGGATTGCGCTCGCCTTCGCAAGCCAGCACGACCGTTGAATGCGCAGCAGCAGTTTGGACGCTCAGACTCCCAGATAGCGATGTTGAACGTCTTCGGCGCTGCGGAGCTGTTCTGAATCGCCGTCCCACACGACGTGCCCCTTCTCCAGGACATAGTGGCGATCGGCCAGTTTGACGAGGTCGGAGACGTTCTTGTCGACAACGAGGATGGAGAGACCGTCGTCGCGGATTTTGCGCAGGCAGGTCCAGATTTCCTCCCGGATCATAGGCGCCAGCCCTTCGGTCGCCTCGTCCAGAATCAGCAGGCGCGGATTGGTCATGAGAGCCCGTCCAATTGCTAGCATCTGCTGTTCGCCTCCCGACAACAGATTACCCATTGATGACTTGCGGCTGGCCAACTGCGGGAACATGTCCATGACCCGATCCGGCGTCCACGGGGTCGGGTCCTTTCGCCGATTGGCGGCCGTGGCGACCAGGTTTTCCGAAACGGTGAGGTTCGGGAATATCTGGCGCCCTTCCGGGACGAGGCCAAGACCACGCTGGGCAATACGAAATGACGGGGCGCCGGCAATCTCGTTGTCTTCCAGGCGGATACTGCCGGCGGCAGGCTTCACGATCCCCATGATCGCGTTGATGGTCGTCGTCTTGCCCATGCCATTGCGGCCCAGCAGGGTGACGACCTCGCCCGCATTGATCCGAAGCGAAACACTGAACAGCACCTGGCTTGCACCGTAGGCGGCCTCGAGGTTCTGAACGCAGAGCATTATGCCGCCTCTCCAAGATAGGCACGCACGACGTCGGCATTGGAACGGATCTCATTGGGAGCGCCGGTCGCGATGACGCGGCCATACACCAGCACCGTAATGCGATCCGCCAACGCGAAGACGGCATCCATGTCGTGCTCGACCAGCAGCATGGTCGTGCCGCGCAGACCTTTCAGCGTGGCGACCATGCGCGCGGTCTCCTCGGCGCCCATCCCAGCCATCGGTTCGTCGAGCAGCAGCATTTCCGGTTCCGTGCCGAGCGCCATCGCGATCTCCAGCTGCCGTCGCTCGCCATGCGACAGTGCCGCCGCACGGTCATGTGCCCGTTCGGCCAGACCGACGGTGGTCAGCTTGGCCAACGCCGGCTCACGGAGATGCTGCAGTCGGCGCGCCGGTGCCCAAAACTTGAACGAGTGGCCGTCACGCGCCTGCACCGCCAGCGCAACATTGTCGAGCACGCTCATGTCCATGAAAACGGACGTGATCTGGAATGAGCGAGCAAGCCCCACGTGGGCGCGGCGATGGGCTGGCAATGCGGTGATGTCCTGACCCTTGAATGCAATCGTTCCCAAGTCAGGTTGGAGCAGGCCGGAGAGTTGTGAAATGAGCGTCGTCTTGCCGGCGCCGTTCGGACCGATTATGGCATGGACTTCACCTGCCAGAACATCGAGCGAAAGGTTGTCCGTTGCGGTTACGCCGCCAAATCCCTTGCACAGGCCCTGGATGCGCAACAGGACATCTGCGTTCTTCCCGTTAGTCATGGCGCACCGTCCAACGACTGAGGAACCCGCTCAAACCGCCCTTCATGAAGAGTACGGACAAGATCAGGAGGATGCCGAACGGCAGATGCCAAAAGATCGTGAAGCCCGAGAGGATTTCTTCCAGCAGCAGAAAAACCGCAGCTCCCAACAATGGCCCGAACAAGAATGCGGAGCCACCCAGAATGACCATGAACATCAGTTCGCCGGAGCGCGTCCAGTCCATCATCTCCGGCGAAATGAATGTCGTGAAGTTTCCCAGCAGTGCACCGGCGTAACCGCAGATGGCGCCTGAGATGACATAAGCGGCGAGTTTGTAGATATAAGGGTTGATGCCAAGAGCGCGGATCCGCTCTTCGTTTTGCTTGGCGCCCTGGAGTACCAGGCCGAAGCGTGAATTGACCAAACGATGGACAATGAACAGGACGACGAACAGTGACGCCAGGCAGAAGGCATAGAGGGACATCGGATCATCAAAACTGATCAGTGGCAACTCAGATCGCGTGTCGATGGTAAGACCATCGTCGCCGCCATAGGTCTCCAGCGAGACAATGGCAAAGAACACCATCTGACCGAACGCCATGGTGATCATGATGAAATGAACACCTTTGGTTCTCAGACAGATCGCACCGGTCAACAGCGCGAACAGAGCAGATACGGCAATCGCCAGTCCGAAGTGAAACAGGCCGTTGTGCGAAGCGATCGCTTCGAAGCCACCGTAGAGACCATGGTAGGACGGAATGCCGACGGCGTAAGCGCCGAGGCCGATGAAGGCGGCGTGGCCGAATGACACCATACCGCCGTAGCCGAGCACGAGATTGAGGCTGACGGCTGCAATTGCCAGAATGACAAGGCGAGTCGAGATATCCAGCCAGAACTTCTGTCCAAGAACGAAAGCCAATGGCGGAATGACGATCAACGCAACGATCAGCAAGACACTGACAACGCGCTGTGGGTCCCACCGCACGCTGCCTCCCGACGAATCCGCAATCAGTTTTGAGGCTGTCGATGTCAATTTTGCTTCGGCCATCGATGTCACCGCGACTTCGGGGGGAACAGACCTTGCGGTCGGATCGCGAGGATGACGGCCATGAGGATATAGATCAGCATGGCGGAGATGGCGGGGGCTGCGGTTTCGGCGAATTCGGCCGGCATTGCAAGCTTGAAGACATCATCCAGATAGGACCGGCCCATGGTATCGATGAGGCCGATGATAATGGCCGCCACGAAGGCCCCTTTCATCGAGCCGATACCGCCGACGATGATGACGACGAAGGCCGTGATGATGATCTCGTTGCCCATGCCGATGGACGCTTCCGTGATCGGTGAGATCAGCATGCCGGCCAGTCCGGCCAACGTAGCCCCGAGCGCGAACACGCCGGCGAACAGGGTCTTAATGTCGATGCCGAGCGCGCCAACCATCGTCCGATTCGAGGCGCCGGCGCGGATGAGCATGCCGAGCCGGGTATGGCTGACGAGAACATAGAGGCCCACCGCGATGAGCAATCCGGTGGATATGATCAATAGTCGGAAGGTTGGGAAAACGGCATCGCCGGGCAGTGCCACCTGACCGTCAAGCCAGCGCGGCAGCGGCACGGCAATACCCTCAGGCCCCCAGATCAGTTGCACGAGCGTGTCGAAACACAAAATCAGACCGAAGGTCGCCAA
>JBPCWB010000517.1:0-10514 GCA_051009955.1 Hyphomicrobiaceae bacterium
ATCGTATGGATGAACCATCGTCTCCGGTCGCGGACGACGACGGTGGCTTCATCTCGACACTGGCCGAGGCTCTCGGATTTTCCTCAAGCAACGATGAACCGACAATCCAGCCGCAGTTCCACATCGACTATCGTGAGATGTGGGATCGGTTCTGCAACGCGTCCGAAGCCGAGATGCCCAACAACGATCAAGATCTGCTTGAGGTCCTCGGCGCCGCACTTTCGCTGACTTCGCCGGAATGGAGCAACAAGCTGGTCGTCAAAACGATGCGTCCCGAAATCGCCGACGATCTGCCCGTTGTCGATATCGCCGTCGAACATCCGACGGGTCATGCCTACGACGCCCGCGTCTATCTCTGTAACCGTCCGACCCAGGGCGGCGGTCTTAAACGGCAGTTGGACAAGGTGCTGGCCACCATGCAGGGCCGCACATGCTACCTCCTGCGCGCCAGTGACTTCCCACCCAATAAAAAGAATCAAACGGCGCAGGCCTACCGCAAGTTTCGCGACGGCGGCGGGCGGTCGATCTTGGTACCCATACCCGAGTGGGAACGGATGATGATGATCCGCGAGTTTCATGCTCATCACCGTCACGACCCGGGATTTGACACCTGGTTCGAGCAGGCCAAGCTGATGTCCGGCCTGATCTCGATCGCGCAACTGCTGCGGTTGGATCTTCTGGGGCGGCCGTTACCGCAACCGGCGCGTGCCAATGGTGCGGCACCGGCGGAAAGCGCGCCGTCGCCGCACAGCCTGTCAATCGTGCAGAGCAATGCTCCAATTCCGAACGATGCGGAGGCCCCATTGCAACCCACCGAGAACACGGCTGTGAGTTCGGGCGCGCCGTGGGCGGACTGGCTCGGATGGAACAACGGAGCCGTGAGTAATCCGCATCCGACGCCCGACAACGACGACGATCTGCCTCTGTCCGTGCTGCTCGATGAGAACGGTGACAACGTCAATAGCATCTTCGCGGGGCGCGAACTGAGTTCTTCCAAGCCGGTCACGCTGAACCGTGGTGTCATGAAGCGACACTCAGCGGTGCTGGGCGGTTCGGGTTCCGGTAAAACGACCTTGGCGCTGAGCCTGATCGAGCAATTCCTGGCGCGGGGCATCCCAGCCATCCTGATTGACCGCAAAGGCGACCTCTGCAGCTACGCCAACCCCGACGTCTGGCGCGCCGACGAAGATGAACAGTCTGAACGCGCCGCCGAGCGTGAAAAGCTTGGAGATGCGATCGACGTTGCCGTCTACACACCCGGTCGCGCGTCCGGCCGGCCGATTTCGATTACGCTGCTGCCAACCGGCATGAATGAACTCCCCGAGCATGAACAGCAGCTGCTGGCCAATCTTTCGGCCGCCGCGCTGGGCGACATGCTGCACATGAAGAAATCGGCGACGCACCAAAAGCAGTCGGGCACATTGTCGGTGGCGCTACGCATTCTCGGATCACGCTCGAGTCATGAAGTCTCGTTGTCCGATCTCATCGCTTTCCTTGAAGACGAAGATCCGGAGCTGACCGACCTGACGCAGCGCATGGATCCATCGGGCAAGATTCGGCGTGATCTGGTCGCGCAGCTTGATAGCCTGCGCTACCGCAATGCGTCACTTTTCGACACGGATGGTGAAAGCCTGCGCATGGAAGCGCTCCTTGGACTCGGGCCTTATGCGCGCGAAGGACGGACGCGGCTGTCGGTCATCTACACCGGTTTTCTCGGCGACAACGAGAATATTCTCTTCTGGGTCGCTCAGTTCCTGTCGGAAGCACTACGGTTCTGTCAGCGCAACCCGAACGACGAGCTGCAGGCTGTCGTGATGTTCGACGAGGCCGACCTCTACATTCCGGCGAACGCGAAGCCGGCAACGGCCGAACCTCTGCAAAGTCTTCTCAAGCGTGCGCGATCGGCGGGCCTCGGCCTGATGCTGGCGACCCAGTCACCAGGCGATCTCGACTATAAATCTCGGGATCAGATCACATCGTGGTTCATTGGCCGGGTTCGCGAGGATACAGCACTGCGCAAACTCAAGGCCGCCTTCCAGAGCGAAAGCGGGCTCGATCCGGCCGCAGTACTGCCGCATCAGACTGTCGGGCAATTCCACCTCGTGCAGGAAGGACTCGTTCGCGCCATGAAGGCGCAGCGCTCCTTAATCATGGCCGAACAAGTGCCGTTCGATCGCATCGAGCAATTGGCCCGCGAAACAAAAGGCCACGATCAGCGTCAGCTTCGACTTTTCGATGCGCCTTAATCTGCGGGGGACGGCCGCCATCAACGGTGAATCTTAAGGACGTGTGATCACATTTCCGTGATCAGAGACCGCTTTTCGGCCGGTGAACGGCGATCTTCAGTTAAGCGATGATGGATTGTGGAAAAGTCAGAAAGCATTTGCAATATAGAGCGTTGCGCACCGACGTAAAAGCGTGACTTGAATTTGTAACAAACTGTGGGTGTCATGTGCAAAATTCGCAGGTCACCAAGCCGCGCACAGGCCCCGGTTCCCCCGTCTAGATTCTGCCAGAACAACTTGTTACGGTCCTGATGCTTGAGTTCGGCGTCAACAGGGCGTTTCCGGCGAACAAATGGCAAGATGCGGTAATTTGACCGTTTAGGGCGAACGGTCAGCGTATTGCGGGGTTAGAGTTATGCTTGCCAAAACCATGGCTGCGATGGTCGTCCTGTCCCTTCTTGGACCGACGGTCGGGATAGCTTTGTTCATGTTGACTCAAGGGATTTAACGGCGCTTGTCGCTGCTGCCTTCACCTTAAAGATTTATTTCAAGACTTGCTTGAGCACAGCGGCTCGTGACCTGTGCTTGAGCAGTTCTGTGTGTTCTGACGTTGAGATGAGTCTTTCAATTCGACTACACAGGGTTACGACGTGCTGTTCAAACTAACGCGGACAAAGCGATCTTGTGCCCGACATGACTCGAAAACTGGTTGATGACTGCTTCTATCACGACCCGCGCGACGAACATCGCCTCTCGCACGATGAAGCCATTGCACATCTGAAAGCGCAGGTTTCCCCGGTTGTCGGAACTGTCGAACTCACCGGTATCGAGGCTGTTGGCCGCATTTCGGCCGAGCCTGTTAAAGCGCTCCGCCCAGTGCCCGGGCATACCAACGCCGCCGTTGACGGATACGCCTTTTCGCATCGCGATTTGGAGCGTGATGGTGACACCCTGCTCGAAGTTGTCGGGCGGGCCGCAGCCGGCTCGCCGTACGTGGGCCCACAGTTACCGAAGCAGGCTGTCAGGATCTTCACAGGAGCCGTCGTTCCGGACGGCTGCGATACCGTTGCCATGCAGGAAGACTGCGGCGTCGGATTCGAGGGCGCCAACACCGTCAGCATTCCACCGGGTCTCAAGGCAGGAGCCAACGTGCGAGGCGCCGGCGAAGACGTACAGACCGGCCAAACTTTGATGTCATGCGGCGATCCGATACGGCCACAGGATGTCGCTGCAATTGCGTCAGTCGGCCTCGACAAAATCAAATGCTTTGACCGGCTGCGGGTGGCTGTCGTC
This sequence comes from Hyphomicrobiaceae bacterium, assembly GCA_051009955.1. Taxonomy (GTDB): domain Bacteria; phylum Pseudomonadota; class Alphaproteobacteria; order Rhizobiales; family Hyphomicrobiaceae; genus Tectiglobus. The sequence goes on from JBPCWB010000517.1 coordinate 3,519, forward strand.
TCGACCGGCGACGAGGTTCTGCGGGCAGGCGCAGGTGAACCGAAGCTCGGGCAGGTCTTTGATACCAATGCGCCTCTGCTGCTGGCGCTGTGTGGGCTTGCCGGTTGCACCGTCAGCGACCTTGGCGTCTGGCCCGACGACAGGCAGGCGGTCGACATGCGGCTCGCTGCTGCGGCCAGGGATTATGACGTCGTACTAACTTCTGGCGGGGCAAGCCTCGGTGAAGAGGATTATATGGCGCAGGCCATCACTGACCTCGGGCAACGTCATTTCTGGCAGATCGCCGTCAAGCCTGGACGACCGTTGATGTTCGGTCAGATCGGCGACACGGTGATCGTCGGTTTGCCGGGAAATCCAGTCGCGGTCTTCGTCTGCTTCCTGATGTATGTGTATCCGGTTTTGCGCCGATTGGGCGGCGCTACGTGGCCCGAGCCGCGGCGATTTGCACTGCCGGCAGCGTTCGCCGTCGAGAATCGCAAGATCGGCCGTCGCGAGTTTTGGCGAGGGACGACGGTGCAGGCTGTCGACGGACTTCAAGTGGAAAAATATCCGCGCGATGGCTCGGGGCTGATTTCCGGACTGCGCGCGGCCGACGGCCTGATCGATATTTCGGAGGTGCGGCCATCGGTTGAAAGGGGTGATTTCGTCGATTTCATTCCGTTTTCCGAATACGGTATCACCTAGGCGTGAGGGCCTGGACGGCCTTGGTGTCCAACGCACGCCATAAAACCGGCTTAGTCCGCTGCAACGGCGAACCAAACCGAAATCCCACAGTGACAGGCTGATGCTGGCAATACTGCGATCGACGACCCGGCTGATTGAAGCGTTGATCGCAGTGCCGCTTTGGCTGCTTCGGACAATCACAATCGGTTTGGCCTTCAATCCCAGATTGGGCCCGCTTCGCTACGTCATTTCCGCCGTTTTGATTTACGTCTTGCTCGCCGTTGGACTGGTTTACGCCGTAGCGCCCGTTCGCGGTCTGGTTGGCGCGGCCTACCAATCAGAGCAGCTTCGCTATGCGGCTGAGCGTTGGCTTGCGACGGCGATCTACGATGCGCAGGGCAATTTTGCGGGCACATTCGATCCTCGCCTCGACAGTCAGCGTGACGTCAACTTTACTGGAGTGCCTATCGCCGTCGGCAACTACACAGCGAATCCCGATCACAAGTCGATTCCGGTTCAGCAGGTCCCGGACCTCTATTGGCAGTGCCTGAAGTATCACGAAGATCGCAACCTTGGTGGCTGGCTCAACCCATTTGGTATCGACCTGATCGGCGTCCTTAAGATTCCTTACTCCACGGTCGTGCGCAGCATCCAAAGCCGACGGCTGGTGTTCGGCGTAGGTGGCTCGACGCTGCCCATGCAGTTCGCGCGAGTCATCTACAAGACACCGCCACGGCTCGACGAAAACCCATGGGAAAAAATCGGCCGCAAGCTTTCGGAATGGTGGACGGCGCCCGTCATCTACTTCGAGCTGACACGCGGCGGTGACGACACGCCCCTCAAGCAGTGGGCCGCCAATCATCTCTGGCTGGCGCAGCGCACGGGCGGTGCGCCCCTGCATGGCGTCGAGGTCACGAGCCGCATCGTTTTCGGCAAAGAAGCCAAGGATCTGTCACTGGCCGAACAGCTGGTTCTTGCTTCCGCTGTCAACAAACCGATCATCCTGCTCGAGGGAAGTGATCGACTGAACACCGTGCGATTGGACCGCTGGCAATACATCGTTGAAGTTCGGGCCCGCATCTGTGCGGAAACATTGATTGCTGAGCCCCAGGTGCAGAAGAAGGTCCTATTCGAACTCGTTCAGCTGGCCGGTGGTCCTCCCGATCCCAAGGTTCGTCCTGGCCTGCAGGCAGCGTTGGAGAAGTATGCTCCGGACCTGGCCGAACGCGCCTCCGCCAATCCGCGAATTCGGGCCAACGTCCTATTGCCGGCAGCGCGTCTTGGTGCCCGCGAAGAGATGAAGCAGGCGTTCGGTTTCAATTGGCGGAACTCGGTCCGCGGACTCACCACAACAATCCGCCCAGAAGAAAATCTGGCGCTGCGTGCGCGGTTGACGGTTGCACTGGGTGAGCTGCAGCAACGTTGGAAGAACCGGCTGGCGCCCGGTTATACGCTGGATCCCGCCGCTTCATCGGATGGCGATCGGCTGATGCCGCACGTGATAGTGGTCGCTGCCGATGCGCACGGCCGGATTGTACGGTATTATGAGAACTCACAACTGGCCCCCTATTTCGGCTCGGCCATCGCCCGCGATATGACGTCCGGGCGCTACATCCGTGCCTCGGAGCCACGCCAGATTGCATCCGTTGGCAAGATGATCGCCGCGATCACGATCGCCAACGAAGTGACCGATACCGCTCAAACGCCTTACCTCGACGACCAGGCGCCACCGGTGGGGCTCGAGACATGCCGCCGCAATGGCAATCTGCGCCGTGGGCGTCAGGCAGTCGTAGCCTTTGCCTGTTCGCTCAATCGGCCACTGGAGTGGCGCACGGCCAGGCTCAAGCCGCAGAAGATCGCACGCGTCATCGACCAGCTTGGATTCAATATGCCGCCGGCACCGGATCGCGAAAGCGCCACGCCGCCATCGACGGCCGCTGTGCGCGGACTGATTTCGGGATCACCGCGGCGCGTCCATCACATGGCGAGTGTGATTCTGGCGTCTCTCACGGGGCGGCGAAACCAGTTGATCGGTCCGCCGACGCTTGTAAGAAGCTACGACTTTACGAGCCCGCAGCATGCCATCAAGTTTGAGGAAAGTCGCGGAGATACCGTGCGGCCTCGCGATATCATTCGCCGGCCATCGCATGCGGCGCTGCGCACCTTTCTACAGGCGCCGCTGTGCTATCAGAGCAATGGCCGCAGTCATGGGACATTGAAGGACCTCAAGGCTTGGTGCGCCGCGTCCCGGCAAGGCTTGCGACTGCATTTTGCAAAGACCGGCACGGCCGTCACCCAGGATCGGGACGCAACCATTGACACCTGGATCGCCGGCGGCCTGCAATTCAAAAACGGGGCGCAATACTCCTATGTCGTTGTCGTCGGTACCGGCTCGGCCAGCGAGCCCTTTGGTCGCCGGCTGCATTCCAGCCAACTGGCCGTGCCGCTGCTTGGCGCTCTGCTGAGTGATCTCGAAGCGCACGCGAAACAGAATCCGATCGTGGCACAGGCGCGCAAGGTTCGGCGCCGTGTGGCCGCCAACAAGCGGCGCAAAAAGACCTTCTCGATTCGCGATCTCATCGAGCGCAACTTCTTCAACGCGAACTAGACCAGTCGCATTTGGCTTGGACCGGCAGGACTCTGCCAACACCTGAATTTCACGGATTCTCAACTGCATAGGGCTGGCGGCGTGATGCATTCATGGCGCCATGCTTCGGCCAAGGTGCAGGCCAACTGAAGCCTCAAACCACCGATAGGTTGCCGTTGGATCACGTTCGAGCACTATGGGCCGGGGGCGGCGAGTGCTGGGGCAGCTCCATCGTCGCGGACTTGTCAAAGCAAGGCTTCGAGGACGGGCTACTGCTCTCAGACAAATGATTGGAAGGCGCAATGACGCGCCGGCGATGTGTGAGTCACTACTCGCACTGTCGCGGGCAGGTTGGCGCGCTTTGGAGGCGGTAAATTCGGCCGCACGTGCGCTCCTTTTGCCGGCCCGGCCAGTACCGGTCCGCGATGAAGCCCCCGTGACATGGCCGTCAAAGACGGATTATTTCCATGCGTTCTTCTTCCCCCACGGGGTCTGCCTATCGCGGGTCTTCTATTGATGACTGGAACGACGACGGATGGCAGGAGCCCGAGCGTCCTCGCCGTGATTGGAAGAAAGCACTGTTGGTTCTCGGACTCGGCGCGCTGTCCTGGGTCGCGACTTACGTCGGGATGCTTGAACTCATCCAGTCGAACATGGGCGAATTGGGCCTGACCCACAAGGTCATCGTCGGGTTCTCCGTGGCAATGCTGATGACGATGATCATCTGGTTGCTCGATCAGATGTTTGCGCCGCTGCCGCTGGCCACCAAGCTCGCCTACGTCGGCGGCTACTTGTTCCTGACCCTAATCTCGGTTGGCTTCGGGTTCGGTTTCTACTGGAAGGTTCTGGAAAGTCGCTCTGAGGCGTCGCGTTCGGCGGAAAGCGCCGTAACCCAGGTCAAGACGGCGCTCTTCGCAGCGTCTGCGCGCCTGGATCAATTGGAGACGACGCTGGTGCAGCTGACCCAGTTGTCATCCGCAAAGGCGATCGAAGAACGTGACAAAGGCACAACCTGTCCGAACTCGCGCCCTGGCGACGGGCCACGCCGCAGATTGCGCGATAGCGATGCAGCCCGATTCTCATTTGCGTCGCAGTTCGTAAGCTCGCGGGCCGCCAAGGCAAAAACCGACATGCAATCGCTTGATGCGGATCTCAAACTGATTGCCAGCGCTGATCCGTCGACGATCGATCCCAAGACCGGCACACGCAACGCGTTCCTTAAGTCGCTTGCGCGTAAGCTGGAGCTGACGGCGACGGGTTTCAACGCCTTCCGTACCGATCCGCAGCTGCGCCAGATTCGATCCGAGCTTGCAGACCGCTCTAGCCGCAGCGTGTTCCCGATGTCGAACGGACGCACGTTCTCGTGTCCCGACCCACAACTGCAGTCGGCGCTGCGTGGGGTCGTGCGTGCGATTGACCAGCTTCCGGAGCTCGGCAAGCCGCAGATCGCGACCGTCGAAGGCGCCCAGGCGGTCGTCGAAGCGTTCCGCCGACTGGTAGCGACATTCTACGGCGTTCTGACCTTCAAACTGCCGCCGTCAGCCGACGAACTTCGCGCATTGCAGCAGAAGGCCGTCGCATCCGTTGAGAACGCGGCCAAGCGGCAGGCTGCGATCAAGGTGGGCGAGGGCGGTCTCGCAAAGCGCGACTACATCCCGTTGGCCATTGCCATTTTTGTCGACCTGTGCCTGCTGCTGGTGTCGATCGGTCGGCCAATGAATCGTTTGAATGGCCTCATTCCGAAGATGCGAGAAGCCGAGCGCGGCCCGGTCTATCAGATCCTGTCGCGGTTCGATGATATTCATCGCGACCAGAAAATCCGCGAGAAGTTCGAGGTTTTCCGGCACGTCGTGTTCGACTTCAATGGCGACTATTACGTGGCTGTGCCGCTTGATGCTCCACGTAATCAAAATCCTGAACAGGTGAACGAACTGCAGCAGGAGGCGCACCTGCTCGCAAACCTGTTCGCCAGCTTCGAGAAGGAGAAAATCTTCAGTCGCGTCTACAACCCATTGCTGACTCGGAAGACCATCCAAAAGAAACTTTGGCGTCAGGGCAGCAAGTTCGCCAATAGCCAGGCCTTTCGCACGTATCGGTTTCGGGACGGCGCCTGGTCCGACATCATTCTCGGTGCCGTCATGGGCGCGTCTCGCCGCGTCGTCCTCGAACAACAGCGCCGTGCGGCAGAAATCGGGCCGGAACTAGAAATGCCTGAGCCACAAGCTGACTCTGCTGCGCTGGGTCCGGTGGCAACGGAAGGCCGCGTAGCCGCGGTGGAAACCATCACGCCGCCTGCCAGCGCGCATCAGACCCAGAGATCGCGGACCGTCGATCCACGCCTCAGCGAACGTTATGGCCCTTATGCCAACGCCGTGAATGAATCGTCTGACGATAGCGATGACAACCAGCCTGCCCATCCAGCGGCCAACGGCTGGCCGTATCGAAAGCCCGAGCCGTCGCCGCCGGAAGCCGAAGTGGACCTGCACGTCGCAGCCAACTCGAACACCTATCCTGATCAATCAAACGGCACCGCCGAACCGGACAACGTGATCCCCATGCCCTACGTCCGTCCAAACGCGAACGATGAGTTAGAACCTGGTCCGTCATCACCGCCGGCGATGGCTGCCGTCGATTTGCAACCGACGCCAATTGACGAGCCAGCCCTTCGTCCAGCAATGGAGAATCACGCAAACATCCGGCTGCCGTCGACGCATCAAGAGATTAACGTCCGCATTACGGAGCGCACAGCGGACTTTTCGGTCCCCGTCACCGATGCGGAGTTGCCTCAACGCATAGGGCAGCTGGTTGACGATAAAACTCATTCCCAGCTGCGTCTTGATTTTGAAACTGATGAGCAAAGCCGCGGGATTGGCGACGATCCGTCAGTATTGCAGCTTGAAAGTGCGAATCTCGCCGTGTCGCGCGTCGATGATCAGACCGACGACACGCAGCAGCCAACACGTACTGACGATGCCATCGTCGCTGAGCCAGAGATGATGGACGACGCTCCAATCGTTTCTGAAGATCGACCGGATGATGCGATGTTGCAGGTCGCAAAACGCTTTGCCGCGCGGCTGCCCGCCGAGTGATCATCGTCGGACGGCAAGTCGTCAATCCACAGGTTCTTGGCCCGCGACGCGAGGAGTCCCAATTTTGGGCGTTGTTCAATCCTTATTTAACGGAAGTGGTGTTTGATGGTTGTTGGGACTGCTGAGGAACGCCGTGGGTCGCACATAAGTGCATGATGAGACTCCGCGACACGAGAAGGGACAACCTGTCAATGCAGACAAAGTCTCCCCCGCGCATGGAAGTTGTGAAGTGTGACGAGAAAGTAAGCAAGCTTACGAATTTTGTGATCGAGTATTTCGATCGGCGGACAGCTGAGACGTCCGATGCCGATCAGGACGAGCTTCTTGTGATTGCTCTGTCTGCCGCAAGTCCGGTGATTCGCGCTCTGAAGTCGGCAGCTGGTCAGCGCGATTTGGGCTGTGTGTCGGCGCGACTGATCCTGGCCAATGTTTCCGATACCGAAATCCAGAATGAGCTTAGGGATCTGGGGCGTCTGGAGGTCAGTTGGGCGCGGAATGCTCGTCTATTGGACGCACATGAGCAACTCGTGCTGAGCGACTCGACATGTTGGACTGGCGACTGCATGCGCCGAGAACCGTCGAAACGGGATGCGTTCGAGTGTTTCGCCGACGATTGTCGGGAAACGGCAGTCTGGGCGCGCACGTCATTCGAACGGC
>JBPCWB010000518.1:0-3593 GCA_051009955.1 Hyphomicrobiaceae bacterium
CGGGCAGCGAGCGGTTGCCCGACGCGGTCCCGATCATCGCGGCGCCAGGCGATGTCGCCATTACCAATCGCCAAGCAGTCCACGGATCATTTGCCAATACGAGTGCGGACTGGCGCGTGACCGTGAATTACGGCTTCCATCGACGCAAATCCGTTCTCGGCGTTGCCGGTGGTGGCCTGCATGCGGCGCCGGCCGTGTTCGACGAGGCACGCATCGGGGAACGCTCGAGGGTGATCGGCTATGCCATCGCCGCGCGCCACCAGCGATTTCCCGACGAGGCACCGTTCCGCTATCGACCGTTCGAGGAGGCTGGCCAAAGCTACGTCTGGGACGAAGCGGCCAAGTCAAAAATGCACGACTACAATCTTCTAGATCTCAGTATCTGACGCCGCGTTCGGTTCAGGAGGCTCATCAAGGTGTGTAGCCGTGTTGGTCGACCGCCAAGCGTGACCTAGGCGCGGGCTGTACAACTACCGTCAGTCAGCTCACGCAACATGCTTAAGAAAATATAACATACTTAACGCTATACAGATTTCGCTTAAGGCGGGAGTTCAGCGCGCGGCATGATGCGCGCGCTATCGGGTGATGATCGCGCGAAGCCGGCAGCCGCCGGTTCGCCGACTTGCATGAGGCAGCCAGGGCATATCACTAACGACCAGCATTTCGTCTGGCATCTGATGAGCGGGTGACCATGCAACAATCAGTTTCGCAGCTGTCTGATCGATATGGTCCGGCACTCATCGCCTTTGGACTCGGTCTGGCGACCGCACAGGTTTTGCCAGACGTCGGTCATGTCGCCGATTCAACGATCGTGCTGCCGCCGCTGGCGGCGTGGCTGGAGACTGCCTTTCAAAGTGCACGAGTGTGGATATCGGAGCATTCGCTGTCGGGTCGCGCGCTTGCTGTGAGCGCCGGGGCAATTGTCGTCGCGTGCCTCGTAGCGATCATCGTTCACGGCCGTCGATCTGGCTTGGCGGAGGACAAGCAGCCCGACGAACCATCAGAAGCGATGTTATTTCAGAAGTCAGTCCTTCAAGTTGAGGACGAGCTGGCTGAGATCATGGCCTCAATCAAAACTTATCTGAGCGCCAACAATCGATTTTCGCGGTCGTTGCAACAGGCAGCCTCTGACCTGACGAGCAAGACCAGTGCGCGGCAGGTCGCCGACATCGTCCAGGCGCTGATTGCAGAAAACCAGCAATTCCGCAAGGACACCAGGCGGCTGAACGATGATCTGACGCTGTCCCGTGACGAAATTCAACAGCTCACCGCTGACCTCTCGCAGGCCCAAAGAGATGGTTTACGCGACGCTTTGACGTCGGTCGGCAATCGTCGGCTTTTCGATCTCGTTCTGTCAGAGGAAATGGTCAAGGCCCAGGATCGCAATACGGCCATGGCGCTGGTGATGGCCGATATCGATCATTTCAAGCGCGTCAATGACGAGTTTGGCCATCTGGTCGGCGATGAAGTGCTGAAGCGCTTTGCCGACTTGCTCAAGCGCAATGTCAAAGGCAGAGACACGGTCGCACGCTACGGCGGTGAGGAGTTTACACTTATCCTGCCGTCGACGGATCAATCGGACGCCTTCAAACTTGTCGAGCAGATCCGCAGTCAACTTAAGCAGACCCAATTTTCGATCACCGAGACCGGTGAGAAGATGCGCGAAATTACAGCCTCGTTCGGGGTCACCGCCTACCATCCTGGCGAGGAGAAATCGCAATTGATCAAGCGCGCGGATCAGAACCTCTACGAAGCCAAGCGCTGCGGCCGAAACCGATCGGTCTGCGCATGACCGCGTGATGAAGGCATGATGTCGAACAGCTTCAAATCAGTCCTCGCCGACGTGGCGCAACGTAGATCAGCCGTCAGCCCGTGGGGCTCGACCGGTCGAACCTGCACTGCCGGCGTACCGCTGGCCCAGATCAGTTCGACGGCCGATCAAGCGACGGGGTCGAGGCCGCGGCGTGCAAGACGAGATGTGCCGAAGCCCAGCATCGCAATGTTGAAACAGCGGATTGCGACCGGCTGCTCGATGAAACAGCTGCAGGCCCTACGCCGGAAATTCGCCCGGCACTACCATCCTGACGGCGCGGTCCGCAACCCATTGGACGCACGCGAGCAGGATATCGGGGACAGCCGCAACAACGCGCGGCTGATGGCCGAAGCCAACGCTCTGATCGACGAAGCGCTTGCGCGGCATCGGCGGGGGCGGTCAGGATCCCAATAGCAGCTTGCCCAGCAACCCAGCGGCAATCAACCATGCGACGAGGCGCACCCAACGCTGGTCTTGGCCGGCCGTCGATAGCTGTCGCTTATCGCCCGCACCTAACGCTGACGAGGCGCGGCGCCGGCCAAGTGTTTCATTCAACAGTGCAAGGATGAATGGCGCCAGCCCCTGCGGTCTCGTGTTGTCCAATGACGTGTGGACGGCCGGCGGGGACTCAATGTCCGAGCCCCGATCCGTCGCCGCACCCCCCGCGAGGTTCTCGGTGAACTGGGCCGCCGCGCGCGCGGCCGCCGGGTCGATCGCGGCCGGACGGAGCTGTGCCGAGGCAATAGCCTGGTGGGCCGGTGTTGATGCAGATGTTGGGAGGTGACGGACGTTGACCGGTGCCGGTACCTTACCGGCCGCGTCGTTCGATGCCGGATTGGCCGTCTTAGGCGCAGCCTCTGGTCTGGTTTCGGCGAGCGACACCGCCGCACGCAGGTGAAGCAAGCGCGCTAATGAGCCTGGTTCAATCGTCCAGAATTGCATGGCCTCCATCCATCGATGGCGACTCAGGCAACAGCCCGAGATGTCGAGATCTTGAAACTACCAGGCTTGGATTGCGTGAAGCTGTTCGGATGCGGCCGGCAACTTCCGACCACCCATCAGATCGTGCCGTCGGACACTAGGGAACTGACATTGGACGTGCGACTTGAACCTGATTAGCTTTAATATGTGTCCCCGTTTGGCGTTCTCGAACCGCCTGTTCCCCATCATTCTTGGATTCCATCGAAATGCCCGAGCTACCGGAAGTTGAAACAGTGCGCCGCGGTCTTGCGGGCGCCATGGAGGGTGCCAGCTTCGATGTTGTCGAGCGGCGACGGCCGGACCTGCGCTTTCCGTTTCCGACGCGCTTTGCCGAACGCCTCGAGGGCCAACGTCTCGACCGTCTGGGGCGTCGGGCAAAGTATCTGTGCGGGCATCTATCCGGTGGTGACGTTCTGATCATGCATCTCGGCATGAGCGGCCGGTTTCTGGTGCATTGGCCGGATCGAGATCCGGATCACCTGGGTGAATTCGACCACGAAACGGGTAACGATCCAGCGCATGACCATGTGGTATTCCGCATGTCGAGCGGCGCCATTGTGACTTACAACGATCCGCGTCGGTTCGGCTTCATGGACATCGTGCCGGCGGACGCGCTCGAGACCTGCCGCCACTTTGCGGACATGGGAGTCGAGCCGCTCGGCAACGAACTGCACCCCGGTTACCTGGCGGCGCGGGCGCGCGGTCGCTCCGCCGATCTCAAGGCGTTCTTGCTTGACCAACGCAACATCGCGGGGCTCGGCAATATCTATGTCTGCGAAGCGTTGTATCGCTCCGGGCT
>JBPCWB010000519.1:0-3458 GCA_051009955.1 Hyphomicrobiaceae bacterium
TCTCGACCACACGCTCCTGTGCGCCCGATCGCGCCCGATCGCACCGGGCGCCGGCCTCCCGGGTCACTTCGGTGTCTTCTTCATATGTTTCATCTGCCCATGTTTGCCGTGAGCGCCGGCGCCATGAAGTCCTTGGGCGCCGATCCCCGCGGCCGTAAACATGACGTCCGCCGCCCCCGCTTTCTCGAACACCAGCGTTGCCTTGAACGTCTGGCCCTTTTCGATAGGCTTTTTCAACTTCATGAACATGATGTGATAGCTGCCTGGCTTGAATGTGACCGACTTGCCAGGAGGGATTTCCAGTCCGGCAGACAGACGGCGCATCTTCATTACGCCTCCGGTCATCTCCATGGAGTGGATTTCGACCCGTTCGGCGATGTCGGTCGTACCGGAGACCAATCGGTCCGGCGCAGTCCCCATGTTGTGGATCGTCACGTAGCCGGCGCCAACGGGCGCACCGCGCGGCGTCGCGCGCGACCAAGCCTGGTTGATCTTGATGTGACCCACCGTCTGGTCGCCCGCGTGACCCGGATCACCTAAGAGGGTTGTGCCGCAACCCATGGAGAGCAACACAATCATTGCAGATCTCGCGAGCCGTTCGCGGATCACGTTTGCCGTTTTCAGCATTTTGAATTTCCCGGATTCATGGATTTAATGGCGACAGGCAGATCCTCGCAGCACTCTGCAACGAACTACCAATCGAGCTTTGAATTGCCGTTGCCGTTCAGGTGGCGATCGGCGGGTCGTGGCCGCATCTCACGAACGGGCGCCTGTCGGAAACGCTGTGTCCGCCTGAAAGTGAAAAGGCGCGCGCGGATCGGCATGGCGCGTCGACCGCGACGGCCGACGCCGGTGTGGCCGCGTCATGTTCGCAGACCGAGGCGCAGATCTGACAGGTTTCACCGACAGAACCTTTGTTGGGGAGTTCAACCGGTGACCCGTTACGGTCGAGGATGACTTTCTTGAGAGACGTACCGGTGCAGATGACGATAATTGAAGACAGCGGGCCGGCGCGGGCAGCTTGCGCGATAGCAAAGTTCGGCGCATGCATCGCGAATAAGAAGGCCTGCAAAAATATGGACCCGACGAGGCCAAATCCGATAACAGACTGGATTGTTCTCTTCATCTGAGACACCGTCTCGACGCGCTGCAAGCCCGGGCCAAACAAACTGTCCTGTTCAACCAAGTGCACAAGTCGCGAGTATAAGGCTGGATTGCATGCGGCGCCAATTGCCATTTTCGTTATTGGTAAGTCATTGGGCGTGACATTGTTATCGTCTGCTCCCGGGCCCGGTGGATTGCAGCGGTGCTCCCCAACCTCCTGATCCGTGGGCACCTGAGGCGTGGGATGAGCGAACCGTCGGGGGCCGGCGAGCATCCTGCGCGCAATTGGACTGCTCTTTTGATCAAAGGTCTCGGCTGCCCATGAACTTGAGACTTATCCCGCGCCTCGCGAGCCTTTGAATTTGGTGCAACGACGGCAGGTGTCGTGTACAACGGCTTGCCGCGCCCATCGGAAGCGCGCGTAACCACTAAGAAATGAGTCTCAAGGGAGGAATTAGATGAAGCAAATTTTTCTGAGCATAATTGGCGCTGCCGCGGCAACCTCGATGATGTCGTCGGTCGCTGTTGCAAAATGTGGTGAGGTCTCGATCACCGAGATGAACTGGGCATCGTCGCAGGTCGTGACGGCGGTTGCAAAATTCATCATGGAACAAGGCTATGGCTGCAAGGTTACCAAGGTGCCATCGGCCACGGTGACCGCCGTTGCTTCGATGGCTGAAACCAACAAGCCCGACATCGCAACCGAGATCTGGCTCAATTCCGCCGCCCTTTACCCCAAGCTCGTCAAGGAAGGCAAAGTCAAAACCTTGACCAATGTGCTCTCGGATGGTGGCGAAGAAAACTGGTGGATCCCAAAATACCTGGCTGAGAAACATCCTGAGCTCAAGACCATTGATGGTGTTTTGAAGAACCCGAAACTGGTCGGCGAGATGTTCCACAACTGCCCGACCGGATGGGGCTGCCGGATTGCCAACGACAATCTCAAAGTCGCGTACAAGCTCGAAGAGAGCGGCATCAAGGTGTTCGACCACGGTTCCGGTGAGACGCTCGCATCCTCGCTGGCGGCCGCATACGCCGACAAGAAACCCTGGTTTGGCTACTATTGGGCACCGACGGCCGTGCTCGGCAAGTACCCGATGGTCAAGGTCGATATGGGTCCCCACAACGCCGAGTATCACACGTGTAACCAGAAAAAGGATTGCGCGACGCCGCGGAAATCATCTTATCCGGCTGCGCCGGTGCTGACGGCCGTCACGACAACGTTCGCCAAACGCGAACCGGCCATCTCCGAGCTGATGTCGAAGGTCGCATTCACCAACGCGCAAATGGGTGAAATCCTGGCTTGGAAGAAGGATGGCCAGAAAACAGCTGACGAAGCGGCCGCCTATTTCCTGACCAAATACAAAGACGTCTGGGGCGGCTGGCTGAATGCCGATGCACAGAAGAAGCTCGCCGCCGTTCTGAAGTAGCGCGCCGCGTCGATCCTGGCGGGCGGCTGTCAAAGTTGCCCGCCTCACCACGGCTTTACAGTTCTTGAGTGTGAAGGCTGCCGCCGTGACAGCGTCCATTTGTGGACCCAACCTGCTCCACACCGGTTGCTACAGGCGCTTCAATGCCTGGGGCAGTGCGGCCAAGTCATGCAGGACCAGCGACGCCTGCTGCGCATCCGGACGCTTGATGTGGGATCGTCCCCAAGGACCGCGCACGAGCAACACAGCGGTTAACCCGGCACGCAGTGCAGGAACGACATCATTATCGAGGCGATCACCGACATAGGCGATATGTTCTGCGTCGGTGCCGGTTGCCTCGATCAGTTTTGCGAAGAAGGCCGGGTCAGGCTTGGCGACACCCCAGCGCTCCGAGGACGCAACAATTTCCGCTGCAAACCCCATCTGTTCCAGCGCCGCTTCGGCCACTATTGGTTGGTTTCCGGCAATGGCGATGCGGATGCCGCGGCGACGCAACTCCGCCAGACAGGGTCCGACGTCCGGATAGAGATCCGACGCGTCCATGGTTTGCGATATCGCACGCAGCGCCGCCCAGTCGATGTCGGACTGAAAGAATTCGAGCGCACGATGATGATGGTCACCGCGGGCGATGACTTCATCTCGCTTGCACAGGAGATCCCTCTCGGAAACGCACAAAACCTCAGCATAACCACGCCAAAGACGGGTTTCGTCGATCAGAGTCTCGCCGACATCGAAGGCAACCACATCAATAGCCATGGCGCAGGCTTTCACAGCGCTTGAGATCCCGCATTCAATCAGATTGGCGGAATAACGACCCGTCAGTCCATCGACTTGACGATCTCTTCGGTCATTTTCTTGGCATCACCAAGGATCATCATGGTGTTGTCGCGATAGAACAGCGGGTTGTCGATTCCCGCGTACCCC
>JBPCWB010000520.1:0-23389 GCA_051009955.1 Hyphomicrobiaceae bacterium
GCCCAAAGGAAGCCGACGTGATCAGGAACGCAATGATACTGAATCGGCCGATCGGGATTCGATGCCAATCACGCGCCTGCAGGGCTCGGTGGAAGTAGCCGCGAAAGGCTAGCTCCTCTGCCATTGGCACAAGAATGATCGTGCCAATTCCGCGCAGAGTGATCCAACCAATAGCCAAAGCCATCGGCAGTGAATGCAGCCAAATCGCAACAGCATTGTCGGTGGCCATGGTCTGGTCAGTGGCAACCCAGAGAGCGCCGACAGTTAGACCGACAACAATTGATGCCATCGAGACGCTGTTCAACAGGTGAATGTAAGTCTCCCGATAGGCCCACAATGCAAGTCCGACCAACAGCGGGAGTAGTGGATAAAACACGAAACCGTAAGGTGCCGCCAGCGACGACAAAATGTTAGCCGTCAGCAAAGCCATGAACGGGGCAAGATACGCGAGGATCGGATCGTCTTGCGATGCGCGTGTGACCGTACTTGCGGCGGGTGCGACTTTGCAAAATATCGGACTGTTGTAGGCAGCCCACATAACTGCAACGGTGACCGCCAGAAAGGCGAGCCATCCGGCTTGCGAGTGAAAACCCTGGACTGCGACGGATGGTGATATATATCCCCCAATGCAAACAAGAATGATGATCCTCACGACGTTCAAGACCCAGATTGTGACGACACCAATCGGTATAAGAAGGAATGCATTGGGAAAACGCAGAGAGTGACGCATCGTGTAAAGAAAGATCGTCAGGAAGGCCAGGATCAAACCGATGCCATCGTATCCCGAGCATTGGGCGTTAATGTTGATGGCGAACTCTCGAAAATAGATATCCTTATATTCGAAGTCGATCTCGACGCTTTTCTCGACCAATCGCAACACCGCGCCGGCGATATACAGGGTCACACTTGATAGCGGCTCCCAAGTGCGCTGCATGACATTGGAGATGAGGAGAACCAGACCGCTGTAGCCGATGGCAATTGCGATCTCAGTTTTATGCTGCCGCCATAAATCGGACCAAAACAAAGGTGGCGCCAATGCGAAAACCATCGAGAGTCCGGTTGCTGCGAGCATGGCCAAGTAGGGCGCCAGCATCCAAACTGGCGGACCTTCATCATGCTCACCCAGAGTTCCAATAGTGACGATCGTCGCCAGGAGGATGGCAAAGAGTATCAAATTCAACAGCAGATAGCGCGACCAGTTATGGTGCGCCGAGGCGACGAGCCACGTGTCGCTCACCTGCCTCCAATTCAACCATGTAAGAACCGCAAAGCAGACCGGAATGAGTGTTGCGGCAAGGGATAACTGCCTGAGGTAGAGATAGACAGCGTGAAGGGACGTGTTGACGTGTTGATCCCCGGACTGGAGAAGCGTCACAGCCAGTATTTCGGCGACAAAGACAATACTCAGTACGATCGCGCGAATGGCCGGTCTCTGCATGCGTAGCCGGTCATTCGGAACAGGGATCGTCAAGTTTCAAGCCTTCTTCCCGTCACTCTTGCTCCAAGACGCCGGCACGCGTATGTCGCCTGCGAAGGGCGCCTCCGGCGCAACATCATTGTGACGGACTTTGAACGGTGCGGCGGACACACTCAGTTAGAGCCTGATCAATCTTCGCGCCGGCGATGCCGACTCCGGTAGACCATACAAATGCAGCCGAGGAGGGCGAGGACTGACAACCCGGCCGCACCGTTGATTTCTGGCGCACTCCGCCTCGCACGCCGCCTTGCGCGACGCCTCTGCCGCCTCGTTTGCGCTTTGGCCTCCGAATTCGAAATGCCGTTCAGCAGGCCGCCAGGCACCATGGTGCTGATGGGCGCGGCTAAATAAACCGCAGACGCTAATATGCCAATGAATAGAAACTTTTTGTAATGCACGGTGAGATTACCTTACTTCAGCACCTTCATTCAGATTGAGAAACCTTTGAATTGGCTGCGTCGGTTTCGATCAATTGTACAGTAATTGCACGCTTGTTTCCGGCGAGCAATCCGCTTTCACTCTGTTCGTTAAGATCATTCTGGTTGTGGAAGTCGGCCCCGGGCTTTCCATTCAAACCCGGAACCGAGGATGGCGGGGCCAGCTGCGCGAGATAGACGGGAATGAGCAACGACGCCGTTCGCCCCGACAATGTTGTGCGATGTCTGCCAAAGTCGGACGAGATTGTTGCCACTAGGTTTTTCTGGCCGGTTGCAAATCCAACACTGGGAAAATCAGGCGGATTTCTGGCAGTCTCGCTTCGGTCTTCCACGCAGAATCGTGGTCGAAGATCCTAACATTCATAGTGCTCGCGATACCATGCCACGAATTTGGAAACGCCCTCACGTACAGGGGTCGAAGGTGCATAGCCGACCGAATTGGCCAGCTCAGCGACATCGGCGTGGCTGTCCGGTACGTCGCCTGGTTGCAAGGGTAGGAGCTCCTTGATCGCCGGTTTGCCAAGCGCTTCTTCGATGGCAGTGACGTATTCGATCAGCTTCACCGGCGTGTTATTTCCGATATTAAAGATTCGAAACGGAGCATTGGATGTTGCCGGATCTGGAACGTCGCTGGACCAGTCAGGGTTTGGTTCAGCCAATTTGTCCGATGCTCGGATGACGCCCTCGGCTATGTCATCGACGTAAGTAAAATCACGCGAGTGTTCTCCATAGTTGAACAGTTTGATTGGCTCGCCGGCCAAAATGGCCTTGGTGAATAAAAACAAGGCCATGTCCGGTCGGCCCCAAGGGCCGTAAACGGTGAAGAATCGCAATCCTGTCGTCGGGAGTCCAAACAGATGGCTATAAGCATGCGCCATCAGTTCATTTGCGCGCTTCGTCGCCGCATAGAACTGCAAAGGGTGGTCAACGCCGTCGTGTTCCGAGAATGGCATTTTGGTGTTCGCGCCATACACCGACGACGTTGAAGCGTAGGTCAGATGCGAGACTTTGTTGTGCCGACACGCTTCGAGAATATTCGTAAAGCCGACGATATTTGACTGCACATAGTCATGTGGATGCGTCAGGCTGTGACGGACGCCTGCCTGGGCAGCGAGATGAATGACACGGTCGAAACTGTGCTCGGCGAATGTGGTATCGACAGACTGACGATCGGCCAGATCAGCGCGAACAAAGCTCCAACGTCCCTGACTGGTGCAGCCTTGATCCTCAAGGATCTGTAGCCGTGCTTCTTTGAGGTTCGGGTCGTAGTAGCTATTGAGATTGTCAAAGCCAACGACTGTGTCGCCGCGTTCGATCAGGCGCTTTGCAACGTGAAAGCCGATGAAGCCGGCCGCTCCGGTTACGAGAATTCTCACGTGTTAGAGCCTTCCGTCACTTTCCGATTTGTCGAAGACGCCCTTGACGTCAAAAAAAACAGCATTAGGGCACCCGAGGTCGCGGATCGTTTGTGCTCCAAGCTCTGCGAACTCACGGTGGCCGACGGCCAGGACAACGGCATCGTATCGTCCATCGGGAGGTTTGCCGACCTCAAGCTCGAGATTGAATTCGTGACGGGCTTCAGCGGGTTCAACCCAAGGATCCCACACTTCAATCTGTGCCTGGTACTCTCGGAGGCCATGTATGACATCAATAACTTTGGAATTTCGCAAATCAGGACAGTTCTCTTTGAAGCTTAGCCCCATGATCAGGATGCGGCTGCCTACAACCGGAAAGCCCCGCCGCATCATGAGACGCGCAATCCGATCGGCAACGTGCCGACCCATTCCGTCATTGATGCGCCGGCCGGCAAGTATGACCTCGGGATGGTAGCCAATTTCCTGGGCGCGATGTGTCAGATAATACGGATCGACACCAATACAGTGGCCGCCGACAAGCCCCGGCTTGAACGGCAAGAAATTCCATTTTGATCCAGCTGCAGCCAGCACCTCGTTGCTGTCAAGCTCCAGCTTGTCAAAAATGATCGCCAGCTCATTCATCAGCGCAATATTGAGATCCCGTTGCGTGTTTTCAATAACCTTGGCAGCTTCCGCCACTTCGATCGATGACGTTCTGTGTGTGCCGGCCGCGACAATTGACGCGTAAAGCTCATCAATGGCCTCGGCAGCTGCGGGCGTGGAGCCACTTGTTACCTTTGTAATCGTCGTCAGCCGATGGGCCATGTCGCCGGGGTTGATCCGCTCCGGGCTGTAGCCGACAAAGAAGTCCAGATTGAATGTGAGCCCTGACGTACGCTCCAATATCGGGACGCAAATCTCCAGGGTACAGCCGGGGTAGACCGTCGACTCGTAAATGACAACGGCGCCCTGTCTCATTACTTTGCCGACGGCGCGTGACGCTGTCTTCAGAAGTTCCAGGTCAGGGCGATTGGCGCGATCGATCGGTGTGGGCACCGTGACAATGAAAACACCGCATTGCGCCAAGTCATCGACTTTGTTCGTGCACGTGAGCCGAGTGGCTGCTGCCAATTCCTCCGCTGTCACTTCGCGTGTGTTATCGCAACCTGACCTCAGCTCTGCGACGCGCGAGGGATTGATATCAAAACCAACGACGGGCCGCCTTTTGCCAAATTCGACAGCCAGAGGCAAACCAACATAGCCAAGTCCAATAATCCCAATGACCTGATCGTCAAGGGCAATTTCCATGGGTTTTCTCGCGCCGCTTATTTCGCGCTCCTCTGACTTGCGATGAGTATCGAGCAGCCATCGTCGTGTAAAGCGTCTTGGGCCGGCCTACTTAATTCGCCACGCTCTCGTTTGTTTCAGGAACCGTTGCCACATACCGGGAGCTTCTTGCGGTGGCACGTGACCACATTGGTAGTGCCACGGACTGATCGCTATATGTGCAAATCCCGTCGCTGCAATCCACTCAGGGTTGAACACCTGCCAGTGCGGCGTGCTCCCGAATCGTTCGTTGTCGAAACCACTGTAAGTCATTCGGCCGGAGGCAACTTCCCGCCAACGGCATTTATCCGCGCCAACCTTGCGCATGGACGTTTGCTGATCTGATATCGTGTGGAGGCAAGCAGCGAGCGGCTCGCTTGGTCGGTCACGAAACAGAGTGACATCTAAAGCTGGGAATATTCGGGAAGCAGTGATTCGTAAATCTCGCTGTAATCACGAATCATGCGTTCAAGGCTGTAGTGAGCCTTGGCGTTCTCCCGGCCACGCTCTCCAAGTCGATATCTTTTTTCCTTGTCGCTGGCCAGTTCGAGCATTCGGTTTGCCAGTGACCTCGCATCTCCTGGCGGGACCAGCATTCCAGTTTGCCGATCCTTCAGCATTTCCGAAAGACCTCCGACGTCCGTCGCGATAACGGGAATGCCAGCGGCCATCGCTTCAATGACGACAAGCGGTGTTCCTTCGGACTGAGAACTCAATAGAAATACATCAATGTCGGAGAGTACTGCGGCGACGTCCGAGCGGTAGCCAAGAAAGTCAACGCTGGAGGCAATGCCGAGAGTCCTGGTCTGCTCCTCCAGCTCAGAACGCAATGGTCCGTCGCCGGCTATTGCCAATCGTGACTGCGGAAGTTGCCTGTGTACTATGGCGAACGCCTCAATGAGCAACCTCTGGTTTTTGACTTCGGATAGCCGACCAACGTGGCCGAATAGGATCGCACCCGAGGCGGGCCCTTCGCGCTTCAAACTGAGATAGGGATCAAGCTTGATCCCGTTGATTATCGTGCGCACCTTGCCGGCCGGCACTTTCTCGACTTCCCTGCAGATCTTTTCGACGTCGTCAGAGACGGCAATCACAACGTCCGACAAGCGTGACGATAGCCAATTCCGTATCACGGACTTTCTGTCGTCGGGATCCCCGCGGCCGTGCTTGGTGTGCAAAAGCCTTGCCTTGCTGCCACGTCCTACATTCGCGAGCGAGGCGTAGAAGTGACCCGTATCGTTATGGGTATGGATGATGTCCGGCCTCCACGCGTCGAGGATGGCGCGCAACCGGCGAACGTAGCCGAGCCTGAGGCCCGGAGGCTTGTTCAACGCATCAAGCAAAATTCCTGCTGATTGCAAATGATCCGCCAGCTGGCCGGGATCCTCGATCGTGCAAAATCTGACTTGATAATGCGTTGGGTTGAGACCAGCCGCGAGTTCAATGACCATGCGCTCCATGCCGCCGACATGGAGACTGCGCACGACAAACAGGACCCGCACAGCCTTTTCGGATTGCCGTTTCATAAGCCGCCGGTAGTTTCTTTTGAAACGGTTTCCGCCAGTCGATTGTAAGTCGGTCTGGGTATTCGGTAGTTGCGACAATCTGATGGGTTACCTGACTCGCCGGCTTCCGCTGCCTTCACAATGTTGTACAATTCACGAGCGGTCACGTAGTGGAGAACGTAGTCTTTTCCGTCGTTGTATCGCGTCTCAAGATAGTCGTACATGTCATCGCTCGGCGAACCAAGACAGGTCTCCATATCGCCTTCCTGCGCGCCATGCGTATGTATTTTGACGAAGATCCAGTCGGGCTTTTCCGCAACGTGCACTCCGGCCTTCACCCACAGATCAATCCTATCACGTGTCGGTGGGTTGTCCTGTTTGACATCCCCGTTCTCGACGGCAGGTAGAATCCCGTGCTTGCGCTTCCGAAAATTTAACGCCAACGGACCCTGGATAATCATCAGGTCACCGCTTGGACTGCCACCGACACGCACCGGTACTCCGGTATCATGCGACTTGGGTTTTCCCGGCTTGTCTTCGGCATAATAAATGCTGTTGATCGTGCGCGTCTGCGCAGGAGATGGTGCTGAAGGCAATGTCATGTCGCAGTAGCAGCCGAGTTCGCGAAGTATGGGGAGTTCCTCGTTGACTCCGCAGGCAATCCCCTCCGGCAGCGAGTTACACAACGACCAATTGCCGTGAATAAAGGCCCAAGCGAGTTTGCCCGTCTGGGGATCCCTCGTGAAGGCGCCGTGCTTTTCATGCAGCGTATCGACGAAGCTTTGCAGCGTTGTCCTGAAATTGTCAGCCGTATCATTATGATGATGCAGGTGAACCTCGATCTCGCCGTATCCACGGCCACAAAGATCGGCCAATTGCGTGAGGTGCTCCTCACGGTACTCTTCTTCCGGATAGAAGAATGAGTGCTGCGGCGACACGCCATCGGCGTCCTTGTGACGGTCTGCGATTTTCGGATAGTCGGTAATCCAGCGATCGACGCGCCTCACCTCTGTCTGATAGTCGGGCCTGTGCCACTGCGGCTCAAAATGGTCGACGAAGCAGAACATGATGTGCACCGGGCTTGTGGGCGAGTGCCTCCGAGCGATGGTCTGCCGGAGATACTGCGGCAGCCACACAAACATGTTGCGACTGTCGAGGAGCCTGTAAACGATGGCGGATGCCACAAGCAGCAGTGCTAGCAATATCAGGATCAAGTAAATCATGGTGACGGCTAATCAGCTCTTTGGTCTTTGCGAGGGCCGCACAGTGCAGCCGGCGGGTCGGATATCTTCCCAGGTGGCTCCCGTTAACGCCGCTCAGCCGGCGTGGTGACGGTTTCCAATTCGAGATTCTTGGGCTTGTCGAACTCTGATATCAGCCGGTAAATATGATCTGAGTTCCTGCCCCACTGAAATCTTGCGCTGTATTGTCGGATTTCACCTCGGTTCCATTTGCTCTGACGTGCCTTGTCAATGCCGTCGGCGATGGCCTCCACATCCTTGGCCGGAACCATCACGCCGCAACGCGCATCCAGTACTTCCGGTATACCCCCCACATTCGACGCGATGACCGGTATCCCACAACGCATTGCCTCGAGAACGACATTGGGAACACCTTCACTGTGGCTGGGCAAGCATACGAAATCGGCCGCGTTCATCCATTGATTGATCTGTTCATGAGGTACGCTGCCGCGAACCAACACGCGCAAGCCTGGAAATTCCGCTTCCAATTCTGCGCCCAACTGCGTGAGGCGACGTTGGCCCGGCCCCTGGCCCACATAAATCAGCATCGAGTCGCTGAGGCGGCCACGTTGCGCCAGGCTCCTGAACCCTTCGAGCAAATCGAACGGGCCTTTCGGCTCCTTGAGATTGCCCACGAACAAAAAAACCTGACTGGCTGATGGAAGGCCAAGGGAGCTTCTGGCAAGCGCTCTCTCAACAGGAAAGAACTTGCTATCGTCGACGCCGTTATAAACGACGACGACCCGCTCTGGCTCAACGCCATGATCGATCAGGCTTGCCCGCAGGTCCGCACTCACTGCGAAGACCGCCTCTGCAGAATTGAATGTCGCAACGATCTGGCGCCTGCGCGAAGGCACGAGGCAGTGAAGGTGTACGTCGGAACCGTGGACCTGACCGAAGAAGGGCACATTCGACTTTCCCAAGAGCCGTCTGACGGCGACCGCATCCGGGAATGACCAGCTGGCCAAGACTGCATCAGGTTTCCATCGGAGAAGACGGCGAAATGCTGTACCAATCGACAGGCACATTAAGGTCGGCGCGAGTCGTCTAAGCGTCTTTGGCACGTAGAAATAGGGCACGTAGTGTACATCAAGCGGGCTGTCGCCATTCAGCGCACGCTTGCCGTATCGCAGCCAGGAAACCCAGTCCACTGGGACCAGAATCTTGATGTCGAAGCGTGCGGACAAGGCATGGAAGTTCTGCTTGTTATAGATGGCATGCGTCGGTTTCGCGTATGATGGGAAATGATGCGAAACAATAAGGAGACGCAAACGCCTGTCGTCAGAACGCCTAGCGTCATCATCCGCAGGGTATTTGGTAATCTGTACTGACATCAGTATGCGAACAACCCCGGCTGGGCGACCAACGACTTGAATGAATGATCATTCTGGAAAGCATCGACCGGGATGCGATAAAGCTCCAGTTTGCTCGTCTTATTCAAGTGGTTTGTGCCGGACTCATTGATACAGGCGAGCTCGTACCCGCACTCTTTTAGAAGACGCAACGCCCGCTCATCGTATGAACTCCATCGTCCCACCGGATAAGCAAACACGTCGCAAGAACTCCCCAATCGCTTCTCGATTTCGTCCTTCGAAACGGTCAACTCTCTGCGTATCTCATCTTCGTGCTGAACCGTGGATAACACAGGATGCGTACAAGTATGGGAGTAGATTTCCATCCCGCCTCTAAGCATCTCTTCGAGCTGGGCCCAGGTCATGGGAAAGTTGATTTCATCAACTGCCTCCGTCCCGTCCAAGGTCCTCTCCTCCAATATCCTGACTTGTTCAAGACGCTGTGCATTCGGTAACGATTTCAGACGTTCCAAAATCTCTCTCAGGACCGACGCGTGATCACGATCGACAAGTTCGATGGACCTTCCGTCGAGGAGATCCCAGGACGTCTCGCGTGCATGCCTCAGAAGGAATCCAATTTTGTCGAACCAGAACAACTCCCTTTGGCCGATGTGCTCGGTCGTCACGAAGAAGGCGGCCGTCAAGTTCCGCTCTGAAAGCGCCGGAAAAGCAAACGCGTAGTTGTCGGCAAAACCATCGTCAAACGTTATCAAAAGGGGTCGTTTCGGGAGCGTCTGCCGTCCTTTGTAGACCGCGAGCAAATCAGCGAAACCAATGACGTCGTATTCTTGCGCAATATAATCGAGTTGGCGACCAAACTGATCCGGTGTCGCGCTTACATTGGCCGCATCATAGGCACGATTGGGATCGACCACACGATGGTAAATCAGAATGCGAATGTCGTGCCTGAAAAGGCTTGCGATCCGCGATAGTACCGTCGCCAGTCCTAGAGTCCCAAAGGCCGTTGCGGCCGCCACACGTTTTGAATAAGGCATGAGATCAATCCTGCTTCAAAGGGATCGGGACGATGTTGCCAAGCGTCGTCTCACCGTTGAATCCACCACCTTGCAAAAAAGATCCGAGCGTCCGGAGACCAATGGTTGAATTATTTTGTAGTCATCGTCATCGAAGGCGTCGAACAGAAACAATCCAATGATGAAAGCCACCGGGCTCACGGCCGCGCCGATAATAAACCCGCCCGTGAAACTGAGGGCTGCTCCAATGCTATACGCTACGCCGGCGCTCAATGCTGCGGCCGCCAGAGCTTTTGCGACTTTATTGACTTCAGGCCAGCGGCCTAGCCGCTGATATGCAAAGAAGGAAATTGCGGCCGTCGCTATGACTTCCATGACCGCGTAAGCAACGACCCCTCCGAGCAGCCCGTATTCCGCAATGAGAAAAAAATCGAGAATTATAGTTCCACAAAACAACGCAGCAACGATTTTGAGAATCATTGGTTGTGCATCGACGCTGACCAAATAGGCATTGGTCGTATCCCGAACTCCCCCGAGCACGGCAACGATGGCAAAGATCATCGTCGGGATATACGCGGCCCGATACTCCTCACCGTAAAGAAATAAGACAATGTCTTCGGCGAAAACCGCAATCGGAACAGCACAGAGAAGACCCAAAAACAGCATGTGCCGAGAAGCCGACATCAGGGCTGACGCTGCCGTCTGATCGTCCTTGCCGACGGCGTATGAGATCCGCGGCAATAGGATATTGTTGTAAACACCCGGCACCAGCGCACTGGCGGATCGGGCCAGTACAAAGCCAACACTGAAAAAGGCGAGGTCGCTGGCGTTGCCGAGATGCTTGAGAAACAAGAGCTCAGACTGACCATAGACAACGTAGGCGAGAATGATGATCAGGCTCGTGTATTTGAGCAGCTTGTTAATTCGAGCCTTCAGATCCTCATCGATCTTCGTTCTCGATGAGCCATCGCCCACGACCTTTATCATTTTCAGGCTCGAGTTCGATGCCAGGAAATAAACGATGCTCGTCAAAACAAATGCGACAAGGTAACCAAAGATGGTGGGCGATGTGAGATAGGCGACGGTCACGAACAGAATGTTGAGAGGCGCGACGATAAAGGCGATACGCGCGAGCGCGCGAAACTCCTGATGTCCCTTAATAATGCCGACTTGAAACATATGAAAGCTCTTAAACAGGACCACCGGGATTACCATCCAAAGTAGGATCCTTTGGCCTTCTTCGACAAGAATGCCGGGAGCTAGTAAAGCAATCAGCCCGAAAATAGTTAAGAATATAAATCCCTTAACTAATTGAATTCTTGCCAGGTAACGTTGAATTAGCGGTAACACGGCTGTTTGGCCACGGCCTGAAAGTTCGGATGTGAACTTGATCGCGGCGACGCTAATTCCTGCGTTAATGACCGTAATCGACAATGCGCAAACCCACACGATCAGGGCGTAAACGCCAAAATCCGCCGGCCCGAGCGAACGAGCAATAACGATCGAAACGATAAGTCCGAGGAGGTATTCGGTGTATATATTCGCACTCGAATACAGCAGGCTACGGACGATTCTGTCATTCGACGTCACGTTGCAGGAATACCTTAATGGATCGCTGGATAAGCGACGAAGCATGCCACATTCTGGACATTGGTTCTAGAGGTCTGCCCAGCTATCTCCGGTCAGTATTACCACGCTGGTCATCTGTCACTGCAAGAAGCAGACCAGGCCGGACATGTGTGGGGCGTTCCGGAATTCTGTGATGTTGCGACGCTGCTGTTTGTTTCGATCCATTCTTGCCATTGCCGAGGCTGCTTGCTCACGCTGCACGATCCGACGCAGCCTTTGTTTGCCGCTGTCGCCGAGCCCTTCGTACCCGCAGTGCTATTTTGACGGCGGTGCTTTCGAAGGTGGCAATTTGGCGTTGAGCTGCTCTTGTCGACCGTTTGAATACACGATGCTAAGGCCGAACCATTTACGGCGGACCTCTTCATAGTGAACCGTCGGATCATAAACGGGCGTACTGGACGGCAAATGCGTCTCTGAATTGAGGCGGCCGATATCGGCCAGGGCACGGTAGGATGCGACTAGTACGTCGCGCCGCGTGCGTAGCTCTGCGTTTTCGGATCTCAATAGGTTCCTTTGAGCGACGAAAAGATCGTTCAGTGATCGCTGTCCGATCGTTTCTTCCCTGCGGATTCCGAGAATGGTTGCCTTCTCGGCCCTGATCCGGATCAATTCGTACCGATGCCGCTTCCTGAGAGCTTCGAGTTGTGACCAGCTCGTTGCGACCGCGCGGCGGACGCGCGAGCGCTCAACCTCGACCTGCTGGAGCGCGCTCACATGCAATTGCTTGGCTTGACGCACCGCGGCATGATTTGCGCCACCTTCGTAGATTGGGATGGTAACATTCGCGGAGAAACTCGTGTCTCTGGTGTTACCGCCGGGATCTTCATCACTCGGGTAGTCGTGCGTTAGACCGTGGCTGGCAGTAAGACTAGCCTGCGGCAACAGTCTGCCTCGCGTTGCGTCCACATTGTTTCGTGCGGCTTGTTCAGTATAAAGCGCGCTAATGATCAGGGGATGCTCCCGCATGGCGATCGAGATCGCTTCTTGCAGCGACCGGGGAAGCCGTCTTCGGGAGATCGAAGGCTCGACCAGACGCCTCGGCTCATGGCCGACGACCTCAACATAGGCCGCACGCGCTGCCTTCAGTTCACCTTGCACCCCAGCCAGGTCCGCCAATGCCGAAGCGCGTAGCGCCTCGGCCTGGGCGACATCCGTTTTGGTGGTTTCCTGCAAGGCCAATCGTTTTCTGGCGCTCCTGAGTTCTCGCGCTGCATCTCGAACAGCTCTTTCGACAATTGAGATGGAGGCCTGTGCACTCAGAACGCCCGTGTAGGCATCAACGACCTGCAGGAAAAGGGCGTGCTCCGCGCTGCGCAATTGCTCCTGGCCAGCGCGGACCCGAGCCTCCGCCTCGCGTACCCTGTTGGTAACCTGCAAGCCGGTGAACAACGGCTGCATAACCGCAATTTCGTAGTCGACCGACTTGGTTACGCCACCGTCCGTGAGCCTTCCGGTGGGTCCCACAATCGTCGTACCCCCTGTGTCAGTGGTCGTTCGGTCCCAATTGAAGCTCCCCGTTGCCGATAACCGCGGACGGTACCCCGATCTCGCGATGGCAACGCCTTCGTCGGTCGCCCGCAATTGGGCGCGCTGGACGTCAATTGCTGGATTTTTGCGATAGGCAGCCGCGATGGCCTGGGCGAGCGTTTCCGCGCTGCCCGGCGCGGCAAACATCAGCGCGCACGCCGACAGAGCGATCGGCCAGCCAATCGCAACAGACCATACTGTTCGAGCGTTAATACGCATCCGGAATCCTCAAGTCTCCCTCCTGCAGAAAAGCATCATCCGATTCGTGCCCCGCCGCGCACCAGAATCATGCCCTTTCAGGTCGGTTCTTGTGTACATATGCAAGACGGCACCACTGCAATTATCGGGATTCGTTAAAGAATTTGTAGACTTCGAAGCATTCCGCTTACAGCCGATTGGAATATGCGGGATTAATTGTTTGCAGGCGTGTCGACTGGATGACTGATTCGAAGTCAATTATAACCGCAAATACTGAATGGCGGAGGGCAATTGCAGGAGCAATTCGACGGTGTTGCATTGGCGACACCGATTTAAAATATTATTCAGCGCGCCTAGTCGGCTACAGCCTCAACCGGGCGCTGCGACCAGATGGCGGAGAACGTCCAGTCCTGGCGCTGACTGAGTGCGAAATTTGCAAAACCGCCCGTGTGGGCGGGGATTCGACCGTGGAGTTCCGGATATCGCCGCGTTAATGGTTGCACCTCCAGCTGTTGCAATTGCTGATCGACAATTCTTCAGTCGAGATCAGTTTTCCGGTGCATCTGGCTGTGCTCAGCGACAAGTTGGAGTCGAAAACGAATGAGAACGAACCTTTTAATTCGGCTGTTCGCTGCACTGTGGAAAGTAATCACCAGGCAAACCTTGCCATCAGCCATCGTCTGGCTTGTCGTATCTTTTTTGGTGACCGCACAGGTTTTTGCCCAAACAATCCACAGCAATAGCCACGTTCTGAATACGCGATTCGGTGATTTGCAGATTTTTCCGAATGACAACCCGTGGAATCAAGACATATCGAAGCTGCCTGTGCGTCCCAATTCGACCGCTCTGATCAGATCCATCGGTCCCGACACGCCGTTGCATCCGGATTTTGGCACGGAGTGGAACGGAGCTCCGAACGGAATTCCGTACATAGTTGTGTCGGGCGAGCAGCAGAAGACTCCTGTACGATTTCAATATGCAGATGAAAGCGACCCGGGGCCGTACCCGATCCCTGATAATCCGCCAATCGAGGGTGGACCTCGGTCCAAAGGCGATCGGCACGTGATCGTGCTGGACTACCACAACAAGAAACTCTACGAGCTGTATTCGGCCTACCGCACGCGCCAGGGTTGGACTGCCGGTTCTGGCGCCGTCTTTGATCTGACGACCAACAAGTTGCGACCGGCCGGCTGGACATCAGCCGATGCCGCCGGTTTGCCCATATTTCCGGGGCTTGTCCGATATGATGAGGTTGTCAGGCGGGGCCGCATTGGACACGCCTTGCGTTTCACGGTCAGGAAGACGCGACGCGCCTATATTCACCCGGCCCGGCACTTTGCAAGCCGTCGCACGGACGAAAATCTACCACCCATGGGTCTGCGCGTGCGCCTGAGGGCCGACTACGACATGTCTCGATTTCCGAAAAGTGTCCAAGTGATTCTACAGGCGCTGAAGACGTACGGCATGATCTTGGCCGACAACGGCGGCGACTGGTACATCTCAGGAGCGCCGCATCCGAATTGGAACGACGACGAACTGCGTTGGCTGAAGAAAGTCAAAGGCCGAGATCTTGAAGCGGTTTTCACCGGAGATCCTGTCACCAGGTAGTTCGACTCCGACGGGGGATCTCTTTCATATCAAAACCCTCTCATAACGGCCTCGTCTTCGGGTGCCTCGTTGTGTCACGTTCCTAGGCTAGCGCAGCACGCCTTCGATTGAGGTTCCAGTAGACGCGATAAAGTTCCAATAGGATCAGCGGCAGGAAATGGACCGCGGCTGGCGCGATGCCACCCCAATTGTTCAGCGTTGCCCAGTGGATCAGCGTCAACACGGAAGCGGCATAGATGCCGCGTTGCAAGGACTTCCATTTGGGTCCGAGCGAGCGCACCCAGCCATCGGTGGACGTGACTGCAAGCGGCACAAAGATGATAAAGGCGAGCCAACCGGTCCAAATGTAGATCTTTGCGATTTCGGTGCCGGATGCGGCGACGGCGCCTTTATCCAACAGATACAGGACCGTGTGCGCGAGCGCATAAGTAAATGCTGCAATGCCAATGTACCGTCTGCGTTGAAGTAGCCAGCGTGGTCCGCGCCATCCTGGCAATAGCAGCGTCAACGGCGTTACCATCATGGCGATGATCATGAAGCGCGCGGCAAATTCCCCGGTTGGATGCAGCAGCTTGTGCACAAGCCGCGGGTCGCTACTTGTCATCAGATTGGCAATCATCGGGATCGCCGGTATCGAAAGGATCGCCCAGAAGAAGTAAGGGTGGTTAATGACTCGGTGAATGGTGCCCACAGGATCAGCCTCGAGATGTTGTTTTCTGTTTGACGTGCGACGCGGTCACAATCCGTCGCTCAACTGTCACCGAGCCCCTGGATCGATATTCCCCAACCAGGCCAGTTGTCGACCGAGATTAGGCGCCGTCAGTCGGCTGTCAACGCTGGTCGGTACATCAAGGCGGCAGGCGGCTGCGGTGAAACAGGTCGCTGCCGTCGGTCTCTGTCGGCTTGCCGGTTCCTGTACGAGCATGCCGGATGGCACGGCCATTGATCTTGAAGAGGCGCGTCTGCAAGTTCGTCAGGGAGAGACTGGACTCCAGAAATTGGAGAGACAAAACTTTTCCCAAAATTAACTTTGACCGTGAAAGAACAGTTCTTAGAACCTGGCAATGTGGCACGAAACCAACCGAATGGCATTCGCTTTCGGGGTATTATGGATTTGCATACTCAGATCGTGTTGAATATGGAAGTGAATTAATTGATGAATTGCGCCCGGCACACGCTGCGAAAGTAAACTGCCAATGGAAGTGGCATCCACGGTTTTTCCTATACTTTACCGTATTGGGATCGCGTTCGCGATCACGGTCGGGTCCTTTTTTGTGTTTGCAGGCGCATTTATTACGGGCAGGCCAATGCTCATGGCTGCGGCTGGCCTCATGCCGCTTGCCGGCATTGTTGCTTGGAACCAACCGTTTCTCGTGTCCTCGCTGTTCGTCACATTCTCGTATTTTCGCCTTCAAGAGGCCTACCCGTTCGTATCGTCACTGAAGCCTGCACTTGTTCTCGGCGCCGCTTCGATTGGCCTTGTCGCCTTGAAGGCATTGCTCTCTACGGACCGGGAGGTCGCTGACTCTCGACTATTACGCGTGTTCTGCCTGCTTTCGCTAATCGGTGTCGTGGCTCTTGCCTATCCGCACGCCGTGTTGCGCGCCGGCGGGGGGTCGGGAACCGATGTTGTCGCAATCCCGGCAGTGATGTTGGGCGCGTCCTTTTGCGCTTTGGTGTGGACCAAGCTGCTCTCATCCACGGCCGAAGCGCCGCTGCCAATAAACCTGTGGCTTTTTACGGCTTACTTTGTTTGGCTTTCCATAACGACAATCGTTTCTCTGGTGCCGTCTGATTCCTATTCCATGTGGATGAACAATCCCTGGAAAATCGCGGCCATGACACTGGCAATCAGCTGGTTGGCGCGATCCAGTAGAGATTTTTTGCTGTCGTCCAGCATCTTTATCCTCGGTGGTGCTCTGGTTGCTGCTGTTGTCATCTACAACAAGATCTATTCACTCAGTTTGGTAAATGGAACCCGCGTGACGATCGGCCGGATCACGATTGAAGAGGGCGTGCAACTCGACAGCGCTACCCAGTATGCTCTGGAGCAGGGCAAAATCCTGAACGATCCAAACGACCTAGCATTGATACTCCTTTTTCCGCTTGCATTCGCCTTGGCACGCGTCGTTTGTCGACGAGGACTGATGGATGCGGTCCTTTCTGCGGGCATGTCGGGCATCATTTTGTTAAGTATCGTCTTCACCCAAAGTCGTGGAGCGCTCCTTGGTGTCGTCGCGGTCATTGGCGTGCTCTTCCTCCAGCGCTTCAAAATGGCATTGCCGGCGTTACTCGCAGTGATGGTCGCTGCACCGCTCATTTTCTCGGCGATGAACTTTTCCTCGCGAGATCATAGTGGTGTTTCGCAGGCTTTGCAGGGTGAACTGGAGGATTCGGCGGCGCATCGAATAGAAGCGTGGAAGACCGCAATAAACATGGTCATGGATCGACCGATAACCGGCATCGGTCCCGGAAACTTCAACGAGTTTTATCGGACCTATACGAATTACTGGCGAAGTCGCGAAATGTCGGCCCACAGCATGTGGTTTCAGGTTCTTGCTGAATTGGGAATCGTTGGATTGGGATTGTTCGTAGCAATGATTGCAACGAGCTTTATGGTGAATGCGCGATCGTTAAGCATCCTTCAGTCGACGAATGCCCCGGCCTCGCTGCGTGCGACCGGCATCGCACTGCAATCCGCTCTGGCGGGCACCTGTGTGTCCGGTACGTTTCTGTCGCAGGCTCACACCTGGCCTGTTTACGTTATCGTTGGATTGATCGCGGCACTTTACAATTTGGCGCAAAATCGCTCGACCCTAAGCAAATAGTAAAAATGAGTGGAATATTCTGCGGATCAGAACCTTTAGTTGACACAATCGGCATAATTCTTGAATAAATCAGGATGTGCGGAATTTGAGACAAGCATAGGCAAAGCCAGAGGGAGCGTTGTTGCCAAGGTGCTGGTCGCGGGCGGGTTTGTCCTCCTCATCGAAGTTCGAACTTATAAAAGTGAGTACGTGAAGTGGGCGTGAATGTACGCGAATTTATACAGATTTTGTTAACCGTTGCGTTGCGGCGGTGGCTGGTTATTTTGCTTCCCATCATTCTCTTTTCTGGCTTCGGTGTTCTTGCCGTCAAATACTGGCCACGCACGTTTGAGGCGCGGACGCTCATCATGTTGCAGGAAGGCCAGGCGGCCGATCCGCTGAATTACGGCGGCAGAGCAGCCCGGCGAACTCAGTTGAGAGGTGCGGCATTAGATACGCTGCTCAAGAGTGAACGTGTGCTGCGCGGAGCGATACTCGACTTCAACCTCGGCCAGGAGCCGTTGAGCCCCAAAAAGCTTGAAGCAGAAATCAAGTCTCTTAGGCGGGAGATTTTCGTCGGGGTGGTCGGCCAGGAGTTCATCGAAATTGAGCTTCGGCAGTCGGATCCCGTTGGACTGGCGGATCGGTTGTCGATCATCGTGACGCGATTTCTCGAGCGACTGCTTTCGCGGAAAGACGCAATGAAGACCGCACGGCAATTTGCACTCGAACAACGCAAGCGTGACCTGGAGCACGCGGAGAAGACGTTGGCGGAGTGGTTCGAACGCCATCAGGCGTTGATCGCAAACGAACAGATAAAAGCCGATGTTAAACGAATCGCAGCTTTGCAGAAAACTCGGTCGGAGGCTGAACAGAAGCTGATTGATGCGGCAGGCCCAATTCTGCAAGGGCCGGTTGAATTGACGAATATTGTGGCGACGCTCGCGCAAGCGCGGCAGTTTCCCCTTGGCGCCACGTCTGGTGTGGGGCCGCAGCGCACAGCGCAAGTGAAGCGGCTTGAAGTATTGTTTGAATATTACGAGGGTTTGAACACATCACTCGTTCAGGCGCAGCGTGCCAGCGTGGCGGCTGTCCAGCAAAGCCTGCAATCTGCGCAGTCGGCTTCGGGGCCGGTTTACCAGGAATTGCAGAGTCTGGAGGCCAGGTACAACGAAGCCGTCGAGCAATATACGGCGCATCGGGCACAGGCTAACAAGTCAAAGGCGCCGGCGTTGCCGCCTTTCGGGCTCATCAATCCGGAATTAATTCGCATAATTGATGAACCATATGACCCGGTCTCACCAACATCTTCAGTGCTGAAAATCGTCTTGGCCTGTCTGGCAGCTGGGATAGGTCTGGGAGTAGGACTCGCGGCGCTCGCCGAGCAAATCGATGACACCCTTTACGATGCAGGAGGACTCAATCGGTTGTCGGGCATTGATGTCGTCATTCCGCTCCCCAAGATGGATCCTCAGTCGAAGGAACTCGATCGTATCTACAATCCCGATGCGGACGAACGGACGTCACTTGAACCCGTACACCAACGCGCGTAGCGCGATTGTTATGACTTCTAAGTTTGCGATAATATCGAAAGCGGTAATGCAGCAATGAGCCGTGTCAATTGGCAGCGCACTATTGATCAGATCCTGTTGACCGGGACGGGCGGGGACGACCGCATTCTGGGGTTGACGTCCGTTCGGCGGGTGTCCGGCGTGAGTCTGGTTTCTCGTTATCTTGCGAGAACGCTGGCAGCCGACCAATTGCAGGTGCTGCTGTTGGATTTGTCCGAGGCGAAATCGGCATTGTCGATGGACGTCGACGGTCCTCCGGATCTCGGTTCGATTGGCGAACAAATCGTGGCGAGCGGCCAGGGATATGATCTGCTGGTGGGGGGCTCCAGTGAGCCTGATCACGGCGCGCTCGTTGGCTTGCCGCGATTGCGCGGACTGCTGCGCACCGAATTCGCCAACTACGCGCGTATCGTCATCGACATGCCGCCGGTCCTGGATGAATCTGCTTTGGGTGTCAATTCCATTGCTGCCAGTGCGATGTGCGACCGGCTTCTGCTCGTCACCCGGATAGGACGAGACAAGAGAGCCGAGTTGACGGAGGTCTTGTCGTTGCTCCGTGGCGCCGGTGTTCGGCCATCGGCTTTGCTCGCCAACAAGTTCAAATAGATTAGAGCCCGCGGGAAAAGCCCGGTTATCCGAGCTTGTTCTTGATGACGCTACGGAGCCAGCGATTCTCAAGGCCGACGCGTTCTTTCTGTGTAATTTCCTGACCGCGGCCGCGCTCACGAAGGTAGTCCAGCAGTTCGACAGTCGTCGGAAACCAGCCGTCGCGGGCAGCTAGTTCGGTCATCAGGCGCGCAAATCGGTCATGCAGTTTCCCATTTTCAACGAACCCTTTGCCGAAATGCGTGTACATGATGCATGCGCCGCCTTCTTCCTCCAGTCTGTCCTGATTCACAGACTCGATCGAGTCGCAAAACTCGTCGACCGTTCCGCCTTCGGTCGAGGCAAACCAGAGATTGACAAAAGGACGGTCAGGATCGCGGTAAGGCATTTGCGGACACTGCGCGAGCGTATTGATATCCGAGAACACGAAGTTACGGACATAGCGCACGCGATCGCGACATATATCACCCCAGAAAAGGGGGCTGTTTTCGTCGTGTCCGCTGAATTTCGGGCGCCTCGTCAACGCACGTAAGGCGTCGTAGGCATACGCCCTCAACCCGCTCAGCCGTGCGCGTCCCCAGTAAATGGCTTCTCCATTTGAAGCGTGATTGGCAAAAGTCAGGGGATCGTGCCCGAAAAGGGAGTTGAACCGGTCAATGGCGTTCAGGGTCTCGCCGCGAAGCGATGTATGATAGGTTGCGTTGTGAAAGCCGATTTCGAATCCCTGCTGCTGTAGACTGAGGACCCACTCCAGATACTCCGGGTCCTCACAGGTATCGCCCGGGATCATCGCTTCCCCTTCACCGCGCACCGGCCACACTGACTTCGTGGTTCTGAACCCCAACCCTGCGAGAAGATCGTAGACAGGCGGCAGGTTGTCCTTTGTTCCACGGTCCGTGTCGTCAAATACCGTGAAGGCGAATCGTTTACCGTGAGGCCATTTCATAGTCGCTGTCGTTTGCTTTTCGTTTTCTGTTGGTCCGTGCGAGCGGGCAAGGTATTGCAACTCAACTAGCATAGGATCATCTAATTGGCCCTAACGATAATGAACGAAATGCCTGTGAATTCGATCGGCGCAATCCGCGCGGACGATTTGCCATCTGCCGATGGTGCGGCAGCCTATGTCTCGAATTTCTATTCACTGATGAACCAGGAAATGGCAGAGGCTGATTTCACACCAACGGAGCGCCGCTCGATGGAGGATCCGGTACTTTACTACGGTCGATACCTTAATCCTTCGACGCGGCCATATTTCGAAGAAACCGTCATACCGGTCATCGGCACCGCACTCATGTGGTTTCGCCAGCAGCGATTGCAGCGCGTGTTGGACCTGGGCTGTGGATTGGCGATGCAATCAATCATCCTGGCCGCCCTGGGAAAGACAGTTGTTGCCGTTGATTTGCGCCCGGAGAGCATAGAACTGGGGAAGAAACGAAAGCGATACTACGAAGAAATCCTCGGCCGGGAACTGGCCATCGAGTTCATATGCGGTGACTTTCTTAAGCTCGATTGGTCCCGATATGACGGGCAGATCGATGGCGTGTTCAGCATGTCAGCCTTTTCGTACATACAACCGTTTGAAGACACCGTATCTCTTGTCGCGCGATTGTCGTCGGAACATGCGCGCGTGTTTCTCTTCGAGGAGAATTCGGCGAATATCGTGGCACGCATGTTCCGACGGAGACCCGTACCCGAGCCATCTGTGGTGGCAGATCAGTTCGGCGGGCACGGATTCGCGGTGCAATCCCTGAAGGGAACCTGTGCTTTGCCAAAGCAGCTGTGGGTCTATCCGAGCGCGAATGGTCTTGTCCGCAACGTTGATCAGGTCGCCCGGAAATCTATGCAGCTGGCCTTCAGCTATGCACTGATGATGGAGCGGCAAGACAGGCCGGATTTCTGATTGGCCGGGCAATTGCAAAGTCGCCCATTTCCCTAACTATTCCGCGTGCGTGAAGGCTCCGAGATCCTTCAGGTTTGGCCTCGGGATGGCCCCGCCGTTCTGCCCGTCCGGCTGCAGCTGTACAGGAAACTCACCGAGATGTGGCGGCAAAGGCGAGGCCGCTCCTCTCGCTGGGGAATTGGCGGTCAGTCGAAAATCTTTTGCATTCAGGGATGAAGTTTCGGCGTCGACGAACGCCGCAGGCTTATTGATCATTCGCGAGTCGACGATCACGTTGACGAATGGGTCGTCCCCAGCCAACTCGTACTTTGCGTAGGCATCCGACTCCGCGAATAGAGTGAGCGATTTTGTGTACAAGAGGTTTGCGCCACGCCAGTGCAAGGATCCGGTTCTGTTCATGGCGCCAATTCGTGTGTTGCCACGAAACTCGATCACGTTGTTCCAGGCCTCGACGCGCCCCGGCGTGGGCGTTCGTTTGCTGTTGTTGTTTTCCGCATCGAACAACACGCCTCGCCAGAGCGGTTTCCAACTGGCGCGCATGTAAAAGGTGTTGTGGAAGAAATAAGTTGGCGATTGAAAGCCGCGCATTCCTGAGTCGATTGCGGGCGCTTTTCCGGATTTGTTACCCCAAGTCGCGCCCTCTGATAGCGAATCTGCTCCGAAGTGGAGGGGGCGACCCGCGACCTGACCGCCTGTTGCGGCAAAATCATTGACGAAGACGTTGCCGTAGACGTAGCTGGAGCGGTATCGGCTCAGAATGTGCGCGGGTGTATAATTTCGATACATCCAATCCGGTATCGCGTCCTGCGCCTCTACAATGTCGAGGGTACGGTGTGAGGAGTTGAACCAGTTATAGCGGACCACGACTCCCGTCGATCTCGTTTTGAGCTGAGCGACGCTGGATTGGCCGGGAGTCGGTGGGCCGAAATAGTTGCCTTCAACGACATTGAATTCATTCGGGTCGGACACGGCCTGCAGGTAGATTTGGTGGTCCCTGGCTCCATGTCCGTTGTTCTCGAATTTGCTGCCGCGGATCGTCCATGCCTTCGACAATGATCCTGGGTCGTCGTTTGCCTGAACAAAGACCCCCGCACCATTGTCCTCGATGACCATGCCCTCCAGAACAATATACTGGCCTCCGGCTGACCAAATTGCTCGGCTGGACTCCCTGTAAGCGTATGTGCGGCCACCGTGCGAGTAGCTGTTTCGGCTTCGCACGCCTGTCAACCGCAGATTCATGATCCGATAGTGCTTAGCGTTGTGTCCGTATCGCCCCGTCGATTTGCGTTTGTTGATGAGCAACAGCGTACTGGCGTAGTCGATGTCCCATTCGTGAGGGTTGATCGAAACGGCACCTGCTGCGTGAATCGTCGGTCGATTGCCCTCTGCGTCGGTCACACCGTTGACGACGATGGGATTTTCTGGAGTGCCTTGTTCGGAAAGCAGAATCTTATGTCGATATGGTTCTGTCCGATGAAAGACATTGACCACGTCCCCAGGTTTCAGTGTTTGCCAGGGCACGTCATCGAGGTCGTCTCCGTTCTGTTTTCCGCCGCCTATATCAAACCTTCGACCGGACCCAGTCGGGACCATCGGTTTGGTAACACCTGAATATCCGGCGATCGCATCACCGTTTGAAACCGCCCGCTGACCGCCTTCAGTTGCGCGTTGGTTCGGTGCTTGCGCAAACGCGAGCGTCATGACGCTCCAAGTCGAGAAGAGGGCGACCGCGAAATTTAAACCGTTCCAAAGTTTCATTTCTTCAGTTGACCGTTGAGTTTCAGCTTGGGGAAACGGGTCAAGAAAGAGTCAGAAAGCACCCGTCAATATCAATTGATCGGGCCAGCCTGCAAAGCATCTAATCTTTACCCGATGG
>JBPCWB010000521.1:0-3408 GCA_051009955.1 Hyphomicrobiaceae bacterium
GTCACCGCACCCAAGGGCAGTGTCGTCAACGCCGAATTCCCCAGTCCCGTCGTCTATGCCAATCACGAGATGTCGCATCGCACGGCAGACATGGTGATGGGTGCGCTGGCAAAGTTTTGGCCGGAGCAGGTCATGGCCTGCAGCCAGGGGACATCGGCCATTCTCACGTTCGGTGGTCTCGATCCGCGCACGCGCCGGCGTTACGTGTCCTACGAGACCATCAAAGGAGGTTTCGGCGCGCGGCCGAACAAGGACGGCATCAACGTCATTGCAAGCGCCATTTCGAACACCATGAATACTCCGATCGAAGTCCTTGAGATGGCCTTCCCGCTCCGTGTCGAAAACTATGTGATTGAGCCGGACACGGGCGGTTCTGGGAAATATCGCGGCGGGTGCGCCGCTCGCCGGGTTTGGCGACTGCTGCCGGACGCCGACGCGGTCGGGTCTTTGTGCATGGAGCGCATGACGTCACCACCGTTCGGCCTCCAGGGCGGTGGGGCCGGTGCGCCGGCGACCGTTGTCTTGACGACGCCGGACGGAAAATCGCGGAATCTGCCGAGCAAGGGCGCTTTTGACGCGCCAGGCGGTTCGGTGGTTGACCTGCTCACACCGGGTGCCGGTGGGTTCGGCCCGCCGGCCGATCGTGATCCGGCCGCTGTCGGCCGCGACCTGCTCGACGGCTACGTGACGCCGGAGGCCGCCAGAGATGATTATGGTGTGTCCGATCCCGATGCACTTCGGGCGGCGGCCGAATTAGACGACGACACGTGAGAAATCCGACGATACTTCGATGCCCATCGTAACACTAAGCTGGCGGTGCCTGATATGCAGGATGCATGGCAGACAGCAGACCAAACCTACTGCTTGAATTTTCGCTGCTGCTGTGTCTCGCGGTGCTGTGGGGCTCGTCCTATCTCTGGATCAAGATCGCAGTAGATGCGATCCCGCCGGTGACACTCATTGCAGTTCGTGTTTCGGTGGCGGCCATCATGCTGCTGGGTGTCGTTGCCTGGCTCCGCCTGGATCTGCCCGGTGATGCTGCGACCTGGAGCCAGCTGACGGTCCAGTCCGTGCTCAACAGCACGGGCGCCTGGCTCCTTCTGGCCTGGGGGCAGCAATTCGTCGATAGCGGTCTGGCCGGCGTTCTGAACTCTACATCACCCTTGTTCGTGCTCGCATTTACGATGCTGTGGACACGGCATGAGCCCATTACTGGACTGAAGCAGATCGGCGTTGCCTGCGGTTTCGCCGGCGTCCTGATGATCGTCGGTTTCGATGTCCTGCAAGGATTGGGGCAGCAGGTTGGCGCGCAGCTGGCGATCCTCGCCGGCGCCGTAATGTACGCGGGCGCCGCCATATTCGGCAAGCAGCGCTTCAATCATCTCCATCCCACGGCCACGGCCGCAGGGACTATGATCTGCGCATCGGTGTGTCTGGTGCCCCTCAGCCTGACGATAGATCGGCCATGGACGCTGACACCGACAGCGACTGATCTGGCCGCGGCGCTCATCCTCGGAGTCTTCTGCACGGGCTTCGCCCTGTTGCTCTATTTTCGATTGTTACGGACGATCGGCTCAATGGGCGTCGCCAGTCAGGGCTTCATGCGCGCCGGTCTCAGCGTTCTCCTGGGCGTTGTCGTGCTGGGCGAGCAACTTACAGTTCTATTGGCGTTCGGGGTCGTATCCACCATCCTGGGCGTGGCGTTGATCAATTTTCCGAACCGGCAGATCACACGCTGGGGGACCTGATCACTCTTTTTTCGGTGTCGCTCCGGGTCCGTAGGTGAGCGCCATGACAGCTTCGAAATGCCGCGACGTCATTAGGCGCTTGCCAATCACGCCGAGCTTTTCCAGCGCCTTGCCGGCAATGCTGCGGACTGGCAGCCGCTTGCGGCGCAGCAAATTCTCAATGTGGTGCGCGACGAATTCAGGCGAGCTACCGTCCCGTTCTGCCTGTGCATAAAACGCAACGGTTCGTTCGAAGGCGGCGCGATAGTCGGATGTCGGCTCGACATGCTCGGTGGCAACTCGGTTCTCGCCGATCTCCGTGTTGATATCGCCGGGATGAACGATCGATGCTTCAACTCCGAACGGGGCGATTTCCGGCCGCAGCGACTCGATGAGTCCATCAAGGGCGAACTTTCCAGCACTATAATAACCGTGGAACGGCAGGCCGATGAGCCCGCCGATGGATCCGACAACAATGATCTTGCCTGCACGTTGGCGGCGCATGATCGGGAGGACCGCTCGCAGAACACGGACGGTGCCGAAAACGTTCAGATCGAAATGATTTGTCGACTCGGCGATGCTTGTCTCCTCGATGGAGCCGACAAAGCTTTGCCCGGCACAATGAACAACAGCGTCGAGGCGACCGGCCGCGTCCGTGACCTGCAAAACGGCTGCCGCAACCGATTGCTCATCGGTGACGTCCATCGTCAGATGTGTCCAGCCATCGTATTTGGCTTGCCGGCGGCTTGCACCAAACACTCGCCAGCCGGAGTTTGCCAACAGCAAGCAAGTTGCGGCGCCGATACCCGACGAGTCGCCGGTGACCAGTACATTCTTCGCCACGATTGCTCACCTCGGTTGACACACTACCTGGCTGAGGTCGATTGAGTCCTCACCATGCGTTACTGAGCACGGCATCTCGACGGAGCCAAACAGATTTCTCAAACAGCCTTTATGCGAACCGCCGTGGGGCCGCGGTTGTCGGATCACCGCTGTTGGGCGTGCCGCTGGTCTCAATCAACATGAGCTCGACCTCCTGGTGCGCAACCGGACGATGTTCGACACCTTTCGGTACGACGAACAGCTCGCCCGGCCCAAGAGTTACGGTACGGTCGCGAAGCTCAATGTCCAGCGTGCCGCTGAGGACATAGAAGAAATCATCCGTATCGTCGTGCTTGTGCCAGTGGAAGGCACCCAGCAGCTTCGCGACCATGATGTCATGCCCGTTGAATTCCGCCACGGTTCGCGGGGAGAAGTGATCTGAAAACGTGGCAAGCTTCTCAGCCAATTTGATGCCGCCGGTCATTTCCGTCTCCTCAATTTGTCATGTGTCGATATCGAACAAATCCGGCGGGTCTGCGTCGTCGGCCGGGCCGACATCGCTGACCCCGATGCCGATTAGTCGGAACCAGCGACCGTCGCATTCATCGCGTATGAGTTGCGCCGCGTGGCGCGCCAGAACGTCAGCCTTCTGCGTTGGTGTCGCCAATTTTCGATTGCGAGTCAGACTACGAAAATCCTGTGTTTTCATCTTGAGCACGAGCGTGCCGCCCGACAAACTGCTATTCTGCAGCCGGGTCGCCACGCGCTCACACAGTCTGTCAGCCGCGGCGATGAGCTCCTCTGCCGAGCGTTTGTCCTCGGCAAACGTCGTTTCCGCCGAGACGCTTTTACTGGCGCG